>CAZEPA010000556.1:0-3242 GCA_964513955.1 uncultured Anaerolineae bacterium
AGTCTGCTGTCCTGCCTATTAGACGATCCCCCATTGCCGGTGGCAGTGAGGGAATTTTAGCACAAGGGTCGCGCTGTGACAAATCTGTGGGGCGCGACCAGAAATCAGGCGCGGCTCAGGCGAAGCGCCCCATGAACTTCTCAATTACGGTCACAAACTGGATCGGGGTCTCTTGCATCGGGTAATGACCTGCGTTGGTCATGACATGAAGTTCTGCGTTGGGCAGCCACTGCATGATGGTGGCCTGCACGAATGCGGTCGGCACGCCGCCGTCGAATTCACCGGTCATGGCGAGAAACGGCGCCGGGCAACCCGCCATATCGGCGGCGAAATCCTCGCCCGCCCACATGGTAAAATAATCGTGATAGGCCTCTGGCGTGGTGGTGCGCAGCGACTCGCGAATCATGTGCTGTTCCCAAACCCTGGTATTGCGGTTGCCCGTCGTCACCATGCAAATCGTGCCGCGGTTGTCTGGAACCTCCCAGGCCGTCGAGAAAAGTTGATACCCGCCCTCATCCAGGTCAATGCGGCAGGCCGGCACTGGACAAACGCCCACCGCAGCCTTGAGCCGGCTGCCATAGCGAGCGCAAAGGTACTGCGCGACCTTGCCCATCATCGAGTGACCCACAAAGAAGAACCTGTCCCAACCCAGGCTGTCAGCCAGGGCGATGACATCGGCCGCGACTTCGGCGTTGGTGTGCTGGCCGGCGATCTCCCTGGAGCCGCCGTAACCACGCGGGTCTGCAAAGCAGTAGGTAAATTGCTTTCGATCTAGCCAGTTATGAATGGGCTGGAATACGCCGCGATCGCCCAACCAGCCGCCCAGAACGATGACTCGTTGAGCGCCTTCTCCAATCAACTCGTGCGCCAGAATCCCTGCTGCAGTCATGTTGAACCTCCCTCAAGAAAACATATGCCGGTTTGTTTGATGTGGTCAATCGGGTCACTGCGGTATGGCCGCAGAATTTACTGGGTAATGCACCTGCGTCCCCGTGGGTGCGCAGCCTCAGGCGAACGCCGCCAGCTTGTTCAGCGCGACATCCACCCGCGCCAGAACAGTCGCGACGCCCAGCGCCTTCATGCTGGTAAAAAGCGGCGGCGTCACCGCTTTGGCGCTGATGGCAATGCGCAGGATGCCGAACAACTGCCCGGCGCTGAGGTGCAAAGTCTCTGCCAGCTCGCGCAGCGTGGACTCGACATGCTCAGGATCATCCAAGTTACCCAGGTTTAGCAGCGCCGCGCGCGCAGCGGCCAGCGCCTGATGCGAGGATGCTGCGTCGAGTTTCTTAGCCACCAAGAGCTTGCTGTCGTAGTCCGGCAGCTCGTCTAGCAGAGCAAAGTCGAGCATGGCGGCAGCTTCCGACAGCGTTTTGATGCGTTCTTGCACATCCACGAGCAGGATGTCCAGCGCCGGGCTGACGGCAACGGCGGCGGCATCCAGGTTGAGCGCCGCGGCCAGAAAAGGCACAAGCCGCTGCTTGAAATCGGCCGGCGCCAGGTTACGCATGTAAACGCCATTGAGCCATTCCAGCTTGCCATAGGGCAAGGCAGCCGGCGCCGGGTTGATGCCGGTCAGGTCGAAGCCGGCAATCGCCTCCTCTTTTGTGAATACCTCGCGGTCGCCGCCCATGGACCAGCCGACGTTTGTCAGGAGGTTGAAGACGGCCTCCGGCAAATAGCCTTCGCTGCGCAGTTCCTCGACAAAGACCGGGTACTCCTTATCGCCCACGCGCACTTTGCGCTTGCTCATCTTCCCCTTGCCGCTCGGATCCAGAATGACCGGCAGATGGGCCATGATCGGAATTTCCCAGCCGAAGGCCTGGTAGAGCAGCACGTGGCGCGGGGAAGACGCAATCCACTCGTCGGCGCGCAGGATGTGACTGATCTGCATGAAATGGTCGTCCACCACCACGGCCAGGTGATAGGTCGGCAGGCCGTCGGACTTGAGCAGCACGACATCGTCGAGGGTATTGTTGCTGAAGACCATTTCCCCGCGTACAGCGTCATGCACGCTGGTGGAACCCTCCAGCGGCGTGGCGAAGCGAATGACGAACGGCGTGCCGGCCGCCTCGATGCGCGCGCGCTCGGCCGCGCTGAGGTAACGGCAGTGGCGGTCATAGCCGGGCGGCTGCTTGTTGGCCGTCTGCTCTGCGCGCATCGCCTCCAAGCGCTCGGCTGTGCAGTAGCAGTGATAGGCGTGGCCGTTATCTACCAGCCAGTCGGCCCAATGGCGATACAGCGGGGCGCGCTCGGTCTGCGTGTAGGGACCGTACGGCCCGCCCACGTCTGGGCCTTCATCCCAATCAAGGCCTAGCCAGCGCAGGTTGGTCATCAGGTTGGTCACCGAATCGGCCACAAAACGCTTCTGGTCAGTGTCTTCGATGCGCAGAATGAATTGGCCGCCGTGGTGACGGGCAAAGAGGTAGTTAAACAGCGCGGAGCGGGCGCCGCCAATGTGTAGATAACCGGTGGGGCTGGGGGCGAAACGAACGCGAACGGGACGATCAGTCATGCGGAAAATTCCTCCCTGAGAATTTAGATAAGGATTGTAGCATAGGCAAGGTAAGTGGCAAGTTTGTTGGCGCGTGTTTGAGCGCATGCTGGCAGCAAAAAGGCCAAGTCATGAGATGACCTGGCCCTGAAAGACGAAATCGTTGGTGTAGTTACACTTGTTCAGCCGGTATGACCGTATCGCGGCGTCCCAACAAGAGCACCGCGGCCATGAGTGAGGTGCCGGCCAGGCTTAGCGGCGCCAGCGGCGGCGGGCCGCTTTCTCCGCCGCCAGGAGGGCCGAACCGCTCGCCGCGCCCGCCGCCCTCCTGCTGGCTATCCGCAATACGGATCGTTGTATTTCCGGAAGGAGCTACCAAAGCGGCCTCTCGCCTGTCCTTGTTGCGCGCTTCCTGGTGCTCAACCACGCCGATCACGCCTGTCAGGCTCAGCGCCAGGAAGAGCACGGCCAGAGCACGGCGCCAGGACGGCGGCGCCAGCAGGCTCACTCCCGCCAGGATCAGGCCGATGGCGCTGGCTCCAACGGCCACGAGTTGAATGCCGTCGGTGTGTTGCGTTACGATCAACTCCACCAGCAGCAACGCAAACGCGCCCGCGATCAGAAGCATCAACAACGACCAGACATGGCGCTGAACCAGGGTTTGTAAAGACTTCACACAGAACCTCCACATCATCCAAATAATGCTGGCATGGCGCTGCATGGGCCATCTCTGCGGTGGCGTGCAATGCTC
>CAZEPA010000557.1:0-3218 GCA_964513955.1 uncultured Anaerolineae bacterium
TTACGACGGGCCCCTTTCAAACGACCGTGGGTCAGCAGACGGGGGGTAATTTGACCGCTGGTCAAACGACCCTCGAATACCTCGATCGAGCCAACCTGTTCATCGTTCCCCTAGACAACGAGCGGCGCTGGTACCGCTATCACCATCTTTTTGCCGAGTTGCTGCGGCAGCGGCTGGGGCAGTCAACTGCGGACGTGGCGGACTATCACCTGCGGGCCAGCCACTGGTATCAAGCCAACGGTTATCTGGCCGAAGCGTTTCAGCACGCGGTAGCGGCCCGAGCTTTCGAGCGCGCGGCGGAGTTGGCCGAGCAGGCGTGGCCCAGCATGGATGGCACATTCCAGACGCCGGCCTGGCTGGGCTGGATCAAGCAACTGCCCGCAGACGTGACGCGCGTCCGCCCGCTGCTCTGCACGCAGTTAGGCTGGGCCTTCTCAGATGCCGGAGAGCCGGAGACCAGCGAGCGTCACCTGCAAAACGCCGAGGCCGCGCTGGCCGGCGCAGCGGACAGGGCTGAGTGCAAGCCCTTGCCGGGCAGCATTGCGCTGGCGCGCGCCTACAATGCCCAAGTGCAGGGCCGTGCGGCTGACACAGTGCGGTACGCCGAACTAGCGCAGCAGCTCATCCCTGAAGAAGATCTTTACCGTCGCGCCCAGGCAATGATCATGCTGGAGTTCACGCACTGGGCGAACGGCGATCTGGAAGCCGCCCTGCGCGCGCTGGATGACTGGATGAATGTCATGCGGCAGATCGGCAACGACGTCTTCGTCATCGCTACCGCTTTCGCCGTGGCCGACATCCAGATCGCGCAGGGCCGCCTGCGTGAGGCGCGGCGCACGTATGAGCAGTTCGTGCAGCAGGCCGCTAAGGCCGGCCCGGAGGCGCAGGCGATCACGGCGCATCACCATCTGGGGCTGGCGCTGCTGCACCATGAACTGGAGGATGCTGAGGGCTTCACCCGGCACTGGCAGCAAGCCGAAGATCTGGGCCGGCGCACGACGCTGGTAGATTGGCCGTATCGCTGGCACGTGGCACAGGCGCGTGTGAAGCAGGATGCGGGCGACTATGACGCGGCGCTCGATCTGCTGGACGCGGCCCGACGGGTGTACGTCAAAAACCCCGTGCCCGATTTCCGGCCGGTCGAGGCGTTGAAAGCGCAAGTGTATCTGGCGCAAGGGCATCTGAGCAAGGCGCAAGCCTGGGCGCGCGCACGGGGCCTGGCGGCGCATGACGACCTCAGCTACTTGCGCGAGTTCGAGTATCTCACGCTGGCGCGGATCCTCATGGCGGCCGGCTCGCACCGGCCGGCCAGCACACTGCTGGAACGCCTGCGCCAGACGGCTGAAGCGCAGGACCGCATGGGCAGCGTGCTGGAAATCCTGCTGACGCAAGCGCTGGCCTATCGGGCGCAGGATGATACGATGGCAGCGTTCGCTGCGCTGGAACGCGGCCTGGCCCTGGCCGAGCCGGAAGGCTATCTCCGGCTGTTTGTGGACGAAGGCGAAGCGATGCGATTGCTGATGCTGGATTTCAGATTTCGGATTGAAAAGCGAGGCCCGGGTGAAGGTCGGAGCCTGATCGGGTATGTAGATAAACTGCTGGCGGCTTTCGCACGACCGGCTGTGACTCGACCCGAAAGCAAGGATCAAAAATCAGAAATCCTGGAGCCGTTGAGTCCGCGCGAGTTGGAAGTGCTGCAACTGATCAACCAGGGCCTCTCCAACCAGGAGATCGCCGATCGCTTGTTCCTGGCGCTGAGCACCGTCAAGGGCTACACCCGCACCCTCTTCGACAAACTCCAGGTCCAGCGCCGCACCGAGGCCATCGCTCGCGCCCGCGAACTGAGCCTGTTGTAATCCCTCGCGCCATACTCGCCCTCATACTTTAGTAGCTACCCGGTCACACCTGCTTTCCGGTATATTGCCTGTGCACTGAGCAAGAGGCGCAGGGTCATGTCACAAACGTCCGATCCCAACCAACCCAGGGTCTACGAGATTCGCATTGCCGGCCACCTGCCCGCGCGGTGGAGCGCCTGGTTCGAGGGTCTCGCCATCACGCTGGAACCCGATGGTACGACGCTGCTTAGCGGCCCCGTGGTTGATCAGGCTGCGCTGTATGGCTTGCTCAAAAAAGTGCGCGATACAGGTTTGACGCTGATTGCGGTCAACCCAATTCCTTCAAAGCAGGAGCGATCATGAACACCACTGATTCGATGAAAGCTGTCGTTATCAATGCCTACGGTTCACCGGACGTGATCGAAGTCAAGCAAGTCGCCCGACCAGCGATCAAGGACGACGAGGTGCTGGTGCGCGTCCACGCCGCCGCCCTCAATGCCGGCGATCTCTTTGCCCTGCGCGGCAGCCCGTGGCCCATTCGCCTGAGCGTGGGCCTTCGCAGGCCAAAGGACCACATTCTCGGCTGGGACATGGCCGGCCGCGTCGAGACGGTGGGCAGCCAGGTGACGCGCTTCAAGCCGGGCGACGCGGTGTTCGGCGCGGGCAGTGGCACACTGGCCGAATATGCGCACGTCGCCGAACACAAGCTGGCCTTGAAGCCCGCCAACCTCACCTTTGAGCAGGCCGCAGCTATTCCGACGGCCGCCGTTGCCGCCCTCTTGGGCTTGCGCGCTGTGGGAAAGATCCAGCCGGGGCAAACGGTGTTGATCAACGGCGCGTCGGGCGGCGTGGGGACGTTTGCGGTGCAAATTGCCAAAGCGTTCGGCGCCGAAGTGACCGGCGTGTGCAGCACGCGCAATACGGATCTGGTGCGATCCATCGGCGCCGAGCACGTGGTTGATTACACCCGCGAGGACTTCGCGCACAACGGCCAGCGTTACGACCTCATCCTCGACAATGTCGCCAGCCGGTCGTTCGCCGATCTGCGGCGCGCGCTCACGCCGCAGGGCAAGGTCATTCCCAACAGCGGGCACGCCGGGATGGGCTATGTGTTCAAGGCCTTCGCATTGTCGCTGCTGATGCGCCAACACGGGAGCATGTATGTGGCCGTGCCGGGCAGCCAAACCCTGACGACGCTGAAAGAACTCAGCGAAACCGGCAAGATCAAACCAGTGATAGACCGGACGTTCCCGCTGAACGAGACTCCCGCGGCGTTCTGGTACCTGGAAAAAGAGCACGCGCGCGGGAAAGTGGTCATCACCATTGCAGGCGAGGAGTAAGGTCATCATGTTGGATACAAGAATCATTCTATCGGGTTGGTGG
>CAZEPA010000558.1:0-3217 GCA_964513955.1 uncultured Anaerolineae bacterium
GCCCCGGTGTGCGGGCGGTCTACCATAGTTGAGATACGGCAGCTACGATGGAGGGTTCATGCGTTCCAGCACATTCAGAGCAGCAGCCGCATTGCTGCTTCTCATTCTGTTGGCAACGGCGGCGCCCTTGTTTGCGCAGGAGAGCAAGCAGCTCTACTGGCAGCGATGGGATGCCGATGTTGCCATTAACACGGACGGTTCGTTTGCTGTAACCGAAACTCAGGAGATTGTGTTCACATCCGGCTCTTTTCGTTTTGGCACACGCAACATCAAGACCGATCGCCTGCGCGATATTACCAATGTGCAGGTCACGGCTGACGGCCAGGCGCTGCGCCGGGCATCCAGCGGCGAGACGCCAGGCACCTTTGTGGTGACGTCCAACGCCAGCGGTGATTTTGTGATCAAGTGGTTCTTCCCCGCGGCTGTTTCTGACAGCCGCCACGTCTACACCCTCACCTATGTGGTAGACGGCGCGCTGCGCTACTACGATGGCGGCGATCAGTTCTGGTGGAGTATCGTTGGCCCCGAACGCAGCTTTCCTGTACGCTCGTCCACGGTTACAGTCCGGGTGCCGGCGCCGGCCGCCATTGCCACCTATGACAACTACGGCGTGCGCGGCACGGCCACGCAGCTCGACGCCCAAACCGTGAAGTTTGAATCGAGCGAAGTGATCAACGCTGGGGAACAAATCGAAGTACGCGTGCAGTTCACGCACGGCGTGGTGGCCGGCAGCCCTGCCTCCTGGCAGTCGCAGGCTGATGCCGACGCAGCCGCGGCCGACGCGCAGGCCGCCTATGATCGCCAGGTGCGGCCGCTGCTCAACACCGGCCTGTTGGCGTTGGGTCTGCTGATCTTGATCGGCGGGCCGCTGTTGGTCTACCTGCTGTGGTATCAACGGGGGCGTGATCTGCCCGTGGCGCTGCCGACCGATTACCTGGCCGAACCGCCCGATCCCGCGCTGCCGCCTGGCATCGCTGGCACGTTGGTGGATGAGAGCGCGGACTTGCAGGACGTGATTGCGACACTGATTGACCTGGCGCGGCGCAAGGTGCTGACCATTCGCGAAGAGAAAGGTAACGATTTCACCTATACCTTGGTGGGACGGCCCGACACGCTGCGCCCCTACGAACGAACCCTGGTGGACCGCCTGTTCACGCAAGGCAACACCGAGCGCCGGCTCTCTGAGTTAAAAGAAAAGTTCTACACGACGATTCCCAAGATCAAATCACAGTTGTACGACGAAGTGGTGCGCGAGGGATTCTTCACGCGCAGCCCGGAACGGACGCGCAACGCGTACGGCGCCGGAGGTTTGGCCTTGCTTGTCTTGACAGGCATCCTGGGCTTCTGCGGCCTGCCTTTGGTCATTAACCGGGCCGAAGCGTCCTGGTTCCCTGTCTTTGGCCTGGGCCTCACGTCGCTGCTCTTCATGTCCATCGCCCGTTTCATGCCGCGCAAAACCGACAAGGGCGCGGAGGCCGCAGCGCGCTGGCGCGCGTTCAAACGCTATCTGCAGGACATCGAGAAGTACACGAACCTGGAAGAGAGCAAGGCGATTTTTGAGTCCTACTTACCCTTTGCCGTGGCATTCGGCCTTGACCGCTCTTGGATCAACAAGTTTGCTCGCGTGGACGCACCCGCGCCGACCTGGTGGGTGCCTTACCCAAGCTACGGTTCAGGCCCTTACTACGGGCGCGGAGCCACGACCGCGGGCGGGAGCACCGTCAATCTGCCCGGCGGCGGTCATGTCAGCGCCGAAGGTCGCCCGGCGCCAACGCTCAGCGATATGTCGCGCGGCCTGGGCGGCGGCCTCAGTTCCATGAGCGCGGGCCTGGGCACCATGCTGTCGTCCTCGGCCGCCACGTTGACCAGCCGGCCCGCACCGCAGCCTTCGTCTAGTTCCGGCTGGTCGGGCGGCGGCGGCTGGAGCGGCGGCGGCGGTGGTGGGGGCGGTGGAGGCGGCGGTGGAGGCGGCGGCTTCGGTTGATCGCAGACAAAAGCCAGCCGCCGGGGTTTGAACGCAGGCTGGCTCAATAGATCTATCGGCTTTCAAAGGAGGCTTTCATGGTTGGTTCTGGCCGCGTGGTGGGCATCATTCTCATGGTGATCGGAATTTTGGCCTGCCTGATTGGCAGCGCCACAGCAATCACGTCCGTGCAGTCTGCCGGCGAGCGGGGCAACGCGGGCGGCATGGTGCTGGGCATTGCCTTCAGCGCGCTGCCGGCCCTGCTGTTTGTAGGCGTGGGCGGCTATCTATTCGTGCGTGGGCGCGCCGAGGCCACGCAAATGGCCGAGGTGGCGAAGCAGAAGAAGATTCTCAATATCGTCATGACGCGGGGCAAAGCGACCATTTCGGACATTGTCTTGGAAATGGGCACCAACACCGAGCAGGTCAAGGCCTGGATCTATGACCTGGTGGGCAAAGGCTTGTTTAGCGGCTATGTCAACTGGAACGATGGCATTCTTTATTCCAAACAAGCGTCGCAGATGCGTGAGGGCGGCAAATGCCCCAACTGCGGCGGCCAACTGGAGCTAACCGGCAAGGGCGTCATCAGCTGCCCGTTCTGCGGCAGCGAGATTTTCCTTGCGCAATAGGACGATCGAGAAAGGACAAAACGATGGATCTGATAGAAAAGGCAAAAGCAGCGCAGGGCGCGCTGGAGCGAACCTTTGCCGGTTTGCCCGGCATCAAGGGGTACAAGGAGAAGGAACTGCGGCGCGAAGCCGACAAGACCGTGCGCGAGCTGTTGGCGCGTGATCTGGACGAACAGCGCAAGCGGCTGCAGAAGCTCCAGGTTGACCTGTTGGGCGCTGGGGGGTTGCAGTGGGTGGATGATGTGGAGCGCGCTGTCAATAAGCTGCAGACGCTGGTGGATCGCATCAAGACCGCCAGTTACGGCTACGCTCCGCTTTTCGATGATGTCAAGGTCAAGGAACCCCAGCTCGAGGCGTTGGCGCAATTCGACCAACAGATGGTGGATCGCGTGGGCGCCTTGCAGGCCCAGGTGGATGCGTTGGCCGCCGCTGTCAAGGCCCGTGAAGGCATTGGCGACGCAGCCGGCGCGCTGACCGATCACCTCGACATGCTCAACACGGTTTGGGGACACCGCCAGGAGGCGATTCTGAACAGCTAAGTTTGCCTGTCCAGGCAAGCTCATAGATACGCAGGAGGAACAGATGGCACGTGTTATTGATGTGATCGAGGCCCCTAATCAAGGGC
>CAZEPA010000559.1:0-3214 GCA_964513955.1 uncultured Anaerolineae bacterium
AAACGCGTAGGGCTAATACCCTCGAGGGTTCAAATCCCTCCCTCTCCGCCATTCAGGGGTGCGGTGTACGTGGATCACGTGCGCCGCACTTTTTTGTCGCGTCATTGTGCATGACCCAAGCTTGCACGGCCATGACCCGTATCATGCCGGTTGGTCGTGCAAGCCGCTTGTTATTTGGCCAAACACGCCTTGCCTGTTATAATTTGCGCCGCGACGAGGAGAGGTCGCATAGTTCGGTTTAGTGCGCGCGCCTGGAGAGCGCGTAGGGTCTTTATGGCCCTCGAGGGTTCAAATCCCTCCCTCTCCGCCAACACAGCCTTTGCCGTGTGTCCACGGTGAAGGCTGTTGTGTTCTTTGACAAAGCGAATTGAATCAGGTAAGATGGCTTCGGTCGTGCTAGACGGGGCGCTAGCGGTGCCTTGTACCCGAAATCCGCTGTAGGCGGGGTTGAATTCCTCTTTAAGGGCCTTCGTCCGTTCGGGGACTGCGGGGCTGAGCAGCGTTGATGGTTGGGTCCTGTGCGGCGGGAGCCTGTGAATCGTGTCAGGACCGAAAGGTAGCAGCACTAAGCGGTTTCTCCTGGGTGCCACGGGGCTGCCTGGCCTGAGCCAGCTAGTACCAGTAAGCCAGGATGGCCGTTCGAGAAGGGGTGCACGACCAGGACTTGTCGAAACTGCGGGTGATCGCTGATCATCCGCAGTTTTTTTGCGCCGCGCTTGATCCTTCCTCATTCTCGCACGCTAACGGTTTTGATCTCGATCGCGTCGCACGTCATCCAGGGCAGCAGCCCACAGCGGCTGCGCAGCCGCTGCCCGTCGGCCGCACGGTAAAGCCCCACAATCAAACGGTAAACGCCGCCGTGCAGTGTCTGCGGCGTCTCCAGGCTTTGCTGATCAAGCACCATTTCCCCGGGCAGCCACTGTGCTGTGGCATAGCGGCCAAATGCAGGCTGCGCTTCGCGGCTGGCAACCACCTGGCCGTCCCGGTCAAACAATTGTACCACAACAACCACGGTTGGGCGCATGACCGATTGATCGGCCTGCCACAAGAGCGTCACCGGAATGGCATCGCCGGGGCTGATCGTTGTGGCCGGCGAGGAGGCTGTGAGCAGGGACAGGGGGCCAAACGCAGCCAGGACGGGCTGTTGGGGGGACTGTGCGTGAGACGTCAATGTGACGCTGCCCAAGATCAGCGCGTCAGCGTCTGTGGGCGCAGCTGCTTCAGATACGGGCAGCGCTTGTCCGCTGGATGGATCATAGAATACGACCACCAGCCGATAGTCCCCAGGCGGCGTCCCGACGGGAATCTGAAGGCGGAGCGGCTGCGGCAGCGATTCCTCGTTGCTCAGCGCGACCAGGTCGCGTTGATTGCCCCCCACCGGCTCGTCTGCTTGCGCCCACACGTGATTCGCCTCGCCAACCAGGCGCAGCGACAGGGACACAGCCTGTCCTGGCTGTCCAGGCGCTCGCTGCAGCCGTAGATTTGCGCGCACGACCTGGCCCGCAGCGGCGACGGCAGAAGACGGCGCGTCTGCGCTGACGCGCAGCCATGAGGCAACCTGCCATTGGAACGGCGGCGACGCGGCAAGGGCTTGCGGGCTCCAGAACCCCTGCACGCGCAGATTGGCTTCCCCGCTGAAGACATCATCCTCGAATAAGCGCCATGTGGTCAGCGCCTGGCGCACGCGGCCTTGCGGATCCGTCACCGTATCGTAGATGCGGTACTGCCATAGGCGCGGAAACACGGCGGCCAATTCGGCCAAACCGCGGCGCGTTTCATCCGTGGTGATGGCATAAAAATCGGCGCGTGGGTCGCCCCAGCCCAGGTTGGCCGGGCCATCCACGCTTCCCATCTGCACAATGATCGCGCCTGGCGCGTCGGCAAGACCCTCGGCTACGGCGGGCGACAGATCGGACAGGCGGCCACGCCAGGCGATCGGTTGATCCCAGTAGGTCAAGAGCGCGGTGTACGCGTAGCCCGCGTTGACCAGGATTACGTCGCCAGGGCGCCAGCGGCTGGACAGAAAACGAACCGCCGCGCGATGATCGTCCGCGGCCAGCGCACGGTCGTTCCAGGCGCGCTGCATGGACAAGGCGCTGAGCAGGATCAAGCCGGCGCAGGCAACAACCGCCAGCAATCGGCCGCCGCGTCGGCGCCAACGCCAAAGGCTGACCACGCCGAGCGCCAACAAAAGACTGAACGGCGGCGCGTAGGTGAAGACATAACGTACGTGATAGAGAGGCGTGCGCAGGACTGAAGCCAACTCGATCAGGGCCACCGGCGCGAAGGTGTAGGTGAGCAAAAAGACCGCCGGGCGTGCAACCAGCGCATGCGGTGGCTCGCTTGTGGCCCGGCCGGGGATCTTCGGCCACGCGCTGGCCGCCGCGATCAACACCGCCAGCAGGGCCAGGCCCAGGCCAGCCCAGGCAAGGGGAAGCCCTTGCCCAAAGCCCAGGGCCAGCAGGCTTTCGCGCAGTACAGTCAGCAGGGAGACAGCACTGCGCCACGGCGGCACGGGCGGATCGGTGACTTGACGCCAGGCCGTGGGCAACCACGGGGCATAGGCCAGCAGCATCGCCAGGTGCGTCAGGAGCCAGGGGCGCCAGGGGATTCTCTGGCGGCGCGCGAGGTAGCTCCCGAACCACAGCAAGTTGAGCGTCAAGAGCAGGAAGGCCATGTAGTAGAGGGTGTACAGGCCGGCAACGGCCGCCGCGCCATAGACAATCCAGCCGCGGCGGCTTGATCCGTCGTTCTGGTGATTTGACGCCGCGGCCGAAAGTTGTGCGCGCAGCAGACCCCAGGCGCTGAGCAACCCCAGCCCCGCGCCCAGCGTGTACATGCGCACTTCTTGGCTGTACCAGACATGATAGGCCGATGCGGCCAGCAGAAGGCAGGCCAACCCGTTGACCGCGGCTGGCAGCCGCAAGCGGCGGCCGAGGATGAACGTGAGCGGCAGGAGCAGGATGCCGGCGCTCAGTGAAAAGAAGGCGCTGATGAATTCCGGCGTTGGCCCTGCCGGCGCGACGCGCAACCACGCAGCCAGCAGCAGATAGTAGCCAGGCGGGTGGATGTCGCGTGCCGTGTGCGCCAACAGATCAGGCAGCGGTTCGCGTGCCAGCGTGAGGCTGACTGTCTCGTCATACCAGAGGCTCTGCGCGCCGAGATGATGCAGGCGCAAAGCAAAAGCCAGGAGGAGGGTCAGCAGTAGGACAAG
>CAZEPA010000560.1:0-3214 GCA_964513955.1 uncultured Anaerolineae bacterium
ATTCAAGACGTTTACGGTCAGCGTCAGACCTAGGACCAGCGCAGCCGCCCGACGCAGGCTAAGCGTCATGCGAGCCTCCCGGCATCCATAGGCTGCGCCAACTGCGACCGGTCCACGAAGCGACCAGGCGGCCCCAGAAACGGAACTGCGCCAGCCAGAAGAAGGGGGAGGCGCTGAGCCGCGGGTAGAGCGCAGCCAGTTCACTGCGCGAATGGAAGATGGTGCGCTGCGCGGCCAGCAGCTGCTCGCGGCGCGTGCGCGGCCAGACGCGTAGCATCTCGCCGGGCCGGGTGGTAAGCTCTATGCCAAAGGTGCGGTTGGACAGGCGACTGGCGTGCAACCAGGCGCGCAAGGGTGCGTGCACCTGGCCCGCCAGGCGCGCGGTGAGCGGCGCCAGCGAGCTGTGCGGCTGATAGTGCGCCAAGAGCCCCAGGGCCGGGTAAAGAAAGCGCGCGCCATCCGCGCTGAGGGGCGTCAACGCGTCCGCGGTGGGGCCGGCCGGCCGGCCTTGCGTGAGCATGACCAGGTCAACCAGGTGAACGAGACGCAGCACGCGTTCAAGCAGCGAAATCGAGGCATGGAGGGTCAGGTGGTGCAGCAGCGCAGAGCTGGCAGGCGCCCAAGCCCTGGCGCCCAGGAAGGAGCGCGGCTGAGCCTGCTCCCAGAGTAGCGGTGTGAGATCATAGCTGGCGCCGCGAAACTCTTCACGTACATGGCTGTGCAGATCAAGATAGCGCGGGTTGTCTGGGTGATCCTGCGTCCAGGAAACGATGGTCGCTGCGCCGGGCGGGTGCAGCACGACATGACGCCACGTCCGATTTTCGACGCGATAACCGATGGTCAGCAGGACTTGTGTGGCCGGAGTCAGGTGTTCAGCCGGCACCAGCAGGTCCAGGTCGTGCAGGGCGCGCAGGGCCGCGTCGCCGTAGACGTTGCTTTCGAGCAGCAGGCTGCCCTTGAGCGGCATGACGGGAATGTCGGCCGCGGCCAGGGCCGTCAGTACGCGGGTCAGGTCACCCAACAGACGCTCATTGCGCTGCGCGTTGGCGCGATACCCGACCGCCACCGTTTCTTGCACCGAAAGCGGCAGCTGCGTGCGCCACGGCATAGCCCAAAGAAGCGGCAGAACGCCGTGCAGGTAGGCGGCAATGCCGAAGGCTTCCCAGGCCGCGACCGGCCAGGCAGCCGCCGCCGCGGGCGCTTGCTCCGGCTGCAGCACCCAGGCGGCAAGCGTCTCGACCGCCTGGGGATACCAGGCCTTATGTTCAACGGTCAACGGCAGATGCAAGGCGCTACTCCACCGCAGCCAACACAGCGGCCAACTGACGTAATCCGAGGAGCAGGCGAGGGCCAGGGCGACTGAGCAGACGATCATCAATCACATGAATGTGTCCATGGCGCACGGCCGTCACCTGCGCCCAGCCCGGGCGCGCGGCGATTTGCTGCGCATGGGCGGTCAAGCCAAAGCCGCTCCATGAAAGCACGATCACTTCGGGATCATAGGCCAGCACCTCGGCATCCGTCACCTCCACACTGCGCTGTCCTGGCTGCGCCAGTCCACTCTCGCCGCCAGCCCAGGCCACCAACTCAGGCGTCCAATAGCCGGCGGACGTCGGCGGCTTGTGCCAATCCTCCACATAGACGCGCGGGCGGCGCGGCCGGCGGGCTGAGGCCGTGGCAATCGCGGCCATGCGCCGGCGGATATCATCTGCAAGCACCCGCGCCATGACGGCTGCGCCCACCGCCTGACCGATGAGGTCAATCGTCTCCAGCACGTCATCCATCGTCTTGGGGTCCACGCTGAGCACCGGCAGCCCGCCGGCTTCCAGGTGAGCGCTGACGCGATCGGGCAACGAGGTTGCGGCCAGGATCAAATCAGGCGCCAAGTCCGCCACCTGCGCATCCGTGGCATCGAGCCAGCCACCCACATCGAGGGCTTTCTGGCGCACCTCTGGCGGCCAGTCACAGTAGCGGGTGACGCCGACCACGCGCTCGCCCGCGCCCAGGGCATACAGAATCTCGGTCGTACTCGGCGCCAATGACACGATTCGTTGTGGGTTCATGACCCTGACCTCAAAATCGGCCGCAAATAAACACAGATCGCCACGGATTGCCTGTTTTTATTCACGGCTGCGCCCTCAGGCCCAGTGAAATATCCGGCTTCTGCCGGCCGCTGATTGCTAGACTCACGGCTTGCCCGGCTCGCGCGCCCATTTGTACCCCATACCGCGCACGGTCAGCAGCCAGCGGGGACGCGCGGGGTCATCCTCTAATTTGGCGCGTAGATGACGCATGTGGACATCAATCGTGCGATCACTGCCCAGGTCGCCTTCGTAGCCCCATACGGCTTCGATGAGTGCGTCGCGGGTCACCGGACGTTCCGCATTGCTGACCAGGTAGCGGAGGAGGCGAAACTCGATGGGGGTCAGATCCACGGCCTGGCCGCGGCGCGTGACCAGCAGGCGTTCCAGGTCTAGTTCGATATCGCCGAAGCGCAGACGCGCGCCGGCCACCGTGGCCGCCAGTTCGCCGTAAGCCCGGCGCAGCAGCGCGCGGATGCGCGCGATCAGCTCGTGCAGTTTGTAGGGTTTGACCACATAGTCATCTGCGCCCAGTTCCAAGCCCAACACTTTGTCCAGTTCCTCATCGCGCGCGGTCAGCATCAAGATCGGTTGGCGGCGGCCCTGGCTGCGCAAGCGGCGGCAGACATCGAAGCCGTTCATGTCGGGCAAGCGAATATCGAGCACGATCAGGTGCGGATCCGTCTGCGCGGTCAGGTCAAGCGCCCGCTGCCCGTTTTCGGCCCAAGAGGCCTGAAAACCCTCGGCTTGCAGCGCATAAGTCAGGCCGCGCGCGACGGCGCGCTCGTCCTCAACGATCAGAATGCGTTCTCCAGCCATTCCCTCATCCTCGCCTGACGGTTGTTCATCGTTCGGCGCAGATTATACCTGAGATGCAAGATTTTGTCCGATGCGACGCGGGCCGGTGTGGACTGGCGCCGACGGAAAGACCATGCACGCATTGACTGTTGCACTTGGCACTTGTGCACTTCTTGTGCTACACTTGCACCTTCAGTCAACCTCGAAAGGCCGTCCGCGTTTGGTTGTAGAAGCATGGGGGGGAACAGCGCAATGAAGACTCGTCTGATGATGCATCTGCTCTTGTTGGTCAGCCTGTTGTGGGCCAGCGGCGCATGGGCAGCGCCGGCCACGGC
>CAZEPA010000561.1:0-3212 GCA_964513955.1 uncultured Anaerolineae bacterium
GAGAGCGCTTTGATGCCCGATTGGGATCAAGTAGAAGCACAGGCCAGTGACCTGCTGGCGGCGTATTTGCGCATCAACACCACGAACCCACCCGGCCAGGAAGCGGCGGCCGCCGCCTTCTTGGCCGATGTTTTTGCACAGCACGGCATCCTGGCGCAGGTAGCCGAAGCCGCGCCAGGCCGCACCAATCTGCTCGCCATCCTGCCTGGCGCTGATCCTCAGCAACCGCCGCTCCTGCTCACGCATCACATGGACGTGGTGACGGCCGATCCCGCCGAATGGTCTCTCGATCCTTTCGCCGGCCTTGAAAAGGATGGATATCTCTACGGCCGCGGCGCGTTGGACACGAAGGGCCTGGGCATCATGCACTTGCTTGGCATGCTCTTGTTGCGAGCCAGCGGCGGGCCTCGCCATCGTCATGTGCTTTACCTGGCTGTGGCTGATGAGGAGGTTAACAGTACGCACGGCATGGTTTGGGCGCTCGATCACTGGCGTGATGAATTGGCGGGCGCCACAGCCTGGGGTGAGGGCGGCATGGGGATGCGCGGGGTGCTCGGCCCGGCGCCTTTCTTCGGCATTGCCACGGCCGAGAAGCTCAGCCTGACCCTGCGCCTGACCGCGCACGGCCAGTCGGGCCACGGCTCCAGTCCGCACCGGCAGAACGCCAACGAGATTCTGGCCCAGGCCATCGTGCGCCTGGCGGCCTGGCAGCAGCCGCTCGAGATCACCACAACGACGGCCGAGATGATGCGGCAGGCGGGGCGCGTGTTTGGCGGTTGGCGGGGCTGGCTGCTGCGCCAATCCTATCGTCACTTGCCGGCGGCTTTCTATCGCACCCTGCTGGCGTCACAGCCGATGCTGGCGGCCATGCTGGCTGACTCGGTTTGCGTGACGATCGTGCGCGGCGGCGAGAAGGACAACGTCATCCCCGGCGCTGCCGAGGCCACGCTGGATGTCCGTCTGCTGCCGGGGCATGAGCCGGATGCGTTCATTGAGCGTCTCAAAGAGGTGATCCAAGACCCACGGGTGGAGGTGGCGGTGCTGTATGCACCCACGCCCGCGCCCGTGTCGCCTACCACCAATCCGCTTTACACCACGCTCAGCCGGGTCATTCAGCGCCAGGCGCCAGGGGCGCTGGTTGGCCCCATGCAGTTGACCGGCTGCACCGATGGGCGTTGGCTGCGGCGCCAGGGCTTACCCACCTACGGCCTGGCGCCGATCATCGTGGACGAACAAGAATTGGCCGGCATTCACGGCCCGGATGAGCGCCTGAGCCGCTCCAATCTACGCCTGGGCGTCCGCATCGTCTTCGAGACGCTGGTGGCGCTGTGCGGCGACGATGGGGTGGGATTCTAAGCCGGTACGGCATCGCCGAGCCATTCCTCTATCGTTGTGGACGACAATTCCATCATTTCATCTTGGCCGCTTGCCAGTTCCCACTTCTTCTTGTAAACAGCCACGGCATCTTCCAGGAATTTGAGACGTTCGGCCAGGGCATTCCACAACGCCGGCGAGAAAACGACCAGGGCGGGCTTACTGCCCCGTTCGACCAGCACGACAGGCCCTTGTTTGGCTTTCATCACGATTTCCATTTGGCGCACGCGCATGTCGCTGATCGGAGCAATCTCAGGCAATGGGTTCATCTTGACTCCCTACTAGCTTAGAATTGACAATCTTTGTCAATTCTAAGCTAACCGCCGAACCCTGTTAACTTCCCTGGCCATCGTTCGAGTAGCAGACCTCACAGGTTTGTCAAACCTGTGAGGTCTGTCAATGTTAGAACAGGCCGGTCACGCGGCCCTGCTCATCAAAATCTACGTTCATGAACGCGGGCTTGGAGGGTAAGCCGGGCATGGTGCGCATTTCACCGCACAGGGGATAGATAAAGCCGGCGCCGACGGAGGCGCGCACCTCGCGGATGGGCAAGGTAAAGTCCTTCGGCACGCCCTTCCAAGCAGGCTCATGCGACAGCGAGAGGTGCGTCTTGGCCATACAGATGGGCAGCTTGCCGAAGCCAGCCTCTTCGTAGGCCTTCAACTGCTGCTCGGCCTTGGGATCATAAGCCACATCTTTCGCGCCGTAGACCTTGGTCGCGATCGTTTCGATCTTTTGTTTAAGCGACATCTCGAGCGGATAGAGGAACTGGAAGTCTTCCGGTTTTGCCTGCTCGCAGGCATCCATCACCGCGCGCGCCAAATCTTGCGCGCCCTCGCCGCCCTCGGCCCAGTGGTCGCTCATGACGGCCGCGGCCGCGCCAGCCTCTTGCGCGGCTCGCTCGACGATCTCGACCTCCGCGGCTGTGTCGTAGGTAAAGCGATTAACCGCCACTACGACTGGCACACCGTACAGCCGGGCGATCTCGATGCAGCGCTGCATGTTGGCCACGCCCTTCTCCAGCAGCGGTATGTTCTCATCGGTGTACGCCTTGTCCAGCGCGCGGCCTGCCACCACCTTCGGCCCACCGCCATGCATCTTGAGCGCCCGAATGGTGGACACCAGCACGACGCAGTCTGGACGGAGACCGGAGTAGCGGCACTTGATGTCCATGAATTTCTCCATGCCGATGTCCGCGCCGAAGCCTGACTCGGTCACCACATAATCGCCCAGCTTGAGTGCAATTTGGTCGGCCAGGATGGAGGAGTTGCCGTGCGCGATGTTGGCGAACGGCCCGGCATGGACGAAGGCCGGCTGCCCTTCCAGGGTTTGCATCAGGTTGGGCATGATGGCGTCTTTCATGATAACGGCCAGCGCGCCAGCCGCGCCCATCTCTTCGGCCGTGACGGGCTTGCCCTGCTTGCTGTAGCCAATGACCATGCGGCCGAGCCGGGCGCGCATATCCTTCAGCCCGGTGGTCAAGGCCAGGATGGCCATGATCTCTGAAGCCACCGCGATGTCAAAGCCCGATGCACGTGGGCGGCCGTCAGTCTTATCGCCCAGGCCCAGGATGATGCTGCGCAGCGCACGGTCGTTCACGTCAAGGACGCGCTGCCAGGTGATCGCGTAGGGGTCAATGGCCAGCCGCCGCAGCCCCATGCCGGCCAGCTTGGCGTCGTCGTAACTGTCCTCGTGTAGGATGCGCGCATCAATCGCCGCGGCCAGCAAGTTGTTCGCCGCGGTCACGGCGTGAATGTCGCCCGTGAGGTGGAGATTGAAATCCTCCATCGGCACGATCTGCGAATAGCCGCCGCCCGCGGCCCCGCCCTTGATGCCGA
>CAZEPA010000562.1:0-3208 GCA_964513955.1 uncultured Anaerolineae bacterium
GCCTGGAGGTAGCGCTCGTCCTCATCGGTGAGCACGGACGCGCGACGGATGGCCTTGAGATAGTTGACGACGAAGCGCACGTTGGATTGCCCGCCGCCCGCGCGCGGGACCTGTTCGGCGTCTGGCCCGGTGGCCGCGGCGAAGGCCGCTTTGTTACGCGCCAGCAGATCGTAATAGCCGGCCGGGATGCTCTGCCGCGGTGTGTCCGGCGTGCAGCGCAGCCGGTCGGCGGCCTCGAGGAAGGTCAACTCGACGGTCTGGTCGCCGCTGCCGGCGTAGAATTTCTTCAGCCGGCCGCGGCGGAAAAAGCTGACCAGCTGATTCCCGGTCGCGTTACCGGCCGCGACGCGACCGGAGCGCGCCTTCTTGGGCAGACGCTTGATCCGCTCGAAGGTCTCCGGCTCCTGGTCGCGCACCTGGCGAATCGCCTGGAGGTACTCCAGCTCCGAGCGCGCCTCTTCCTCACCCAGGTAGCTCTCCTTGCGGTTGAGGGCATTGTACAGGCGGTCGCCGAACAGCTCGTGCTGGCTGACCACCTCTTCCTCGGTCAGGTACCGCGCATCCTCGCCGAGGATGTCGTGGAAGGCCTGGATCTTGGCCTTGATGTTGCCCTCCAGCCCCAGGTGCTCGTCCGATTGCGCCGTCGGGAAGAAGTTGTAGATAAAGACCTGGTCGAAGGCTGTGCCCACCCGGTTGACGCGTCCCACCCGCTGCAGGACGCGCGTCGGGTTCCAGGGCAGGTCGTAGTTGATCACCACGTTGGACCGGTGCAAGTTGACCCCTTCGGCCAGGGTGTCGGTGGTGACGAGGATGCGCAGATCGCTGCGCTGCGCGGCGGCCTGTGGATCGTAGTTCTGCCGGATCAGCTCACGCGCGGCCGCTCCACTCATACCTGCGCCACCGAAGAGCGCCCCCTGGCTCCAGTAGAACAGCACCTTGCCAGGAAAAGCTGCGTCCAGCCGGTCGAATAGGTAGCCGCCGGTTTCGCTGGACTCGGTAAAGACGATGAGACGCTGGCCTTTGAGCACCGGATCGCTGCGCAGCTCCCGGATGAACTGCTCCAGTTTGGGATCACGGTCGATGTTTCGCCACAGCCCTTCGATTTCCTGCAGCAAGGTCAGATCGCGGCGCAGGTAAGCCAGAAACTCCGGTCGAAACGCCGTGGCCGGGTACTGGCGTGCCTCGCCTGCCTCGACCCGGCGCAGCAGTTCCGTCTCATCGTCCCGCTCCAGCAGCTCGTAGATGTCCACTGCTTGACTGATGTAGACGATGCCGCCCTCGACCATGGTGATGAAGCGCCGGTAGGATTCGATGAAACGGGCCAATGTGCGCTGGAAGGCGAAAAAGCTGCTCTCCAGCCGCTTGACCAGCAGCCCTTTCATGAACGCGCCCACGTTGCGCTGTGACTGCTCCTCCAGCTGTGAAACACCGGCCCGCAGGTAGAGCAGCGGTGTGTAGCGCGCATAGGCAAAGTCGCGCAGCCGCTCGATGGTAGCGTCGAAGGCTGTCTCCGTGGCGTCATCGAAGCGGTAGACGATGCGCTGCGGGTTGGCCAGTTCCGGGAAAGCCAGCCCTTGCCGGCTCAGGTCGTCCTGGAAAAAACGCACGATCTCGCTGCGCGTGCGCCGCACCATCACGTGCTTCAGCACCTGGTCGCGTACCTGGTCGGCTACCAGCTTGACCGCCTCCAGATGCTCCACTGACCCCTTCTCGAAGCTCTCCAGCCAGCGCATGCGGCTGGCGAAGAAGCTTTCCAAATCGCTGACACCGGGGATGGTGCTGCGCCGCGGGGCCTGGAAGAGCTTCAACTGGGTAAAGACATCACCGATGGTGTTGTTCAGCGGCGTGGCCGACACCAGCACCACCTTGCGACCCCAGCAGATGCGGTGCAGTTTCTCGTAGCCCTGGGTACCCTCATTGCGGAAACGATGCGCCTCGTCGACGAACACGTAGTCGTAGCGCAGGTAGTCCGACTCGAGAATACGATCCAGCTTGCCCATAGACTCGACGCGGGCCACCACGCCGAACTCGCGCAGTGTCTCCTGCCAGTAGTCTTTCAGCACCGGCGGGCAGATCACCAGTTTGCGTCCTGGCAGCTGCTGCGCCAACAGCGCCGAGATGAAGGTCTTGCCCAGACCCACGACATCGGCCAGAAAAACGCCGTTGTAGGCCTCCAGGATTTTGCGCGCCGCAATCACCGCCTGTTTTTGATAGGCCAGCTCGAGAAAGCCTTCGGGCAGCCAGACGTCGATCTCCTGGTCGGTGTTGATGTCTTCCCTGAAGTACTCGTAAAGGAACTTGAGGTACAGATCGTGGGGTGAAATCTGGTCGTTGAGCCAGGTGCGCCGCTGGATGGTGTCTACGTAGGCGTCGGAGATGTCGATAGCCTCTGCCCACAATTCCTCGAACTTGGTGAGGGCAAAGCGCACATCAGGCGCGTTCTTGAGCTCCACGTTGAACTCGTAATTACCCAGGAGCCCGGAATAGCTGAAGTTGCTGGAGCCGGTGATCACCCGTCCAACATCGCGGTCGTGCGCGTGGAAGCGGCTGATGTAAACCTTGGCGTGGATCTGGTGGCTGGGATGCGCTTTGAGCTTGAGCTTACCGCTCCGCAGCCATTCCATGAACGTACGCACCCCGCGCTCGGTGTCGAAGGTGTCACTCGAACGCTCCATCTCGTCCACCAGCTCGTCGGCAAAGAGGTCCTTCGTCTGGCGTGAAGACTGGTAGGCGAGTTCGAGCTGCTGCCCGCTGGCTTCTACGATTTCGACGGTTTGCCGGTCCACGCCCAGTCCGACGAGAACACGGATTTCCTCGATCTCTTCCAGCGCGTCGACCAGTAGATGGAAGCCGCTGGTGCGGAAATAGCCTACCAGCACATCGAAGAACTGTACATCGCGTAAAGTGGTTGTGAAGCGGGCGAGCAGGGTCGCGTCGGGCTCATTGGTGAAGAACGTCAGATCGGTGGTCACGGCAGCATCACCTCAAATCCCTGACGCCCTCGGCGTGCAGCACGCTGCCCGTCAACGGTGTCAGGCTGGCGAAGCGCAGGCGGCGGTTGTCGGGGAATATCATAGAGTTGGCATCTTCAGATACGGATACGGACGCCGCGGCGGCCCGAACACTATCTTAAAATTCCAAATCAGCCGGCGGGATTGCCTCGACCGGGAATGGGCCCGCGACCCCCACGCTCTTGTTGTCGACCAGC
>CAZEPA010000563.1:0-3206 GCA_964513955.1 uncultured Anaerolineae bacterium
TGCTCACTTTCAACAGTGGACGAGCATTTGCCACTGGCGCCACGCCGTATTTTATTGGCAATATCGGTGAACCAACGGCAGGACGCCTCATGATGCGGTTGACCATCGAGGGTCAACCACTTTTGGCTGCCGTAGACACAGGAACTCCCTTCGTCATTTGCCATCCTGATCTTGCCGAATCCCTGAGACTCACCCTAACGGACCCCCTTGAGAAGACTCGCTTACTCATTCGTGGGATTGAGTATCGAGGTCAGACCTACCTGATGTCGGCAGAAATCGTTGCAGATGATGGCGATGACATCAGTTTGACCGTTATCGTCTTCATTCCACAACTCGATCCAGGTCAAGCTTGGACTCTACCCTCTTTTGTTGGTCTCGAAGGGATGTTGCAGCGCATACGCTTTGCCATTGACCCCGAAACTTCGTTGTTCTACTTCGGTCCGTTGGGCGATGGTTGATGCTGTCCCGGCGGGGTGTCATAGCTGCCCCGTAGTGCCCCAATTCGCGAGCAAAGCCTGGTAGGCCGGGTCTTGATAGCGACTGGGCAAGAACCACGGCGTGTGGCTGGGCAGCGCTTGGCCGCTGATCTGCCGCGCGAGCAGGTCGCCGGCGCCTGGCGCGGCCATGACGCCGTAACCAGAAAGCGCGCCGATGACATAGGCGCCGGGCACGCCGAGGGGGCCAATCAAGGGGCGGTTTTCCTGCGTTTTGGTGTAGTAACCGCCGTCCAGGCTGGGCTTGGGCGCTCGGCCCACATAGGCGCGCAGCCCTGGCAGCATGGTGGATAGCCCGCGCAGCACCAGGTCGGGGAATTCGGCGTCGAGCGGCACCGGCAGCGTCATCTCCACGGGGCGCGCATGATAGTCCCACAGCATCAGCAGGATGGGGCTGTCGGCCGGCCCATCGGGCCGGGTGTGCACCCCAGGTGTGAATTCGTCCAGCATCCACTCCGTTTCTTCGGACGCCGCCAGCCAGGCGCGCTCCTCGTCATCCCAGGGCAGGCGCTGGGCATCGGCCCAGACCAGGAAGGGCGCATGACGGGGCACCACGCCCAGGTGATCGTTGAAGGCCATCTTCAAATGACGCTCGCAGTGAATCGGCAGCGTCACGCCGAGCTGTCTTGCCACCACGTCCAACAACGGGCCGGCCGCATTGACGAACACCGGGGTCTCGATCAGCGTTTCGCTTTGGGCTTGCTGGACATGCACGCCGCTGACTTGACCCGCGCGCAGCTCAACCGCGGCCACATGACCGGAGAGAAGGCGCACCCCCAGCGCCCGCGCCTGCTCCAGCATCAACATGCCCAAGAGCTGCGCGCTGAACCAGCCGCAGCGCCGGGCGTGGAGCACAGCCGTCACGGAAGGGGCCAGGTAGGGGAAATGCTCCCGCAGCAACGCCCGGTTGGTAATCAGATCTGCGCCGCCTGGCTGATCCTCGAAGCCGGCCGCGGGCGCTGGTTGATAGGCCGATCGGGGGGCACCAGGGTCGTGAACGCGCACGGGGCCGGCCCCTAAACTGGCCGATTCAAACGCGGCGTGCGCCAGGCGCTCGATTTGCGTCGGATCGGCCGTGGCATAAAGGTAGCCGCGGCGGTTGAGGTGAAAAGCGTTGCCCGTCGCCCGCGCCAGCGTCTCCAGCAGGTCAATGCTGTGGTTCATCAAGCTGACCATGGCGTCGCCCGGCCCGGGCCACCAATTGCGGTAACATTCGGTAGATTTGTCGCTGGTGAGCGATAGCGGTGGACGCTCATCCACCAGCACAACGTGGCGCACGGCGTACTGTGTCGCCAGGTAAAAGGCCGTGGCGATGCCGGCAATGCCCGCGCCGCAGATGACCACATCAGCCTGTGTATTTGCCATCCTCACGCCTTTCCTGGCTCATGCCCTATCGCTGGTCTGATCTCCGGGCGCGTCTGCCACGCGCCCCTCGGTCACGTGTAACCTGGTTGCGCGCCGCTGAAAATCAGGACTGAAATCGTTCCAGTCGGTCGTTGTCAGCAGCGCCTGGGTCACGCCCTCCAGCGCCTGAAGCAGTGTGGCGCGCCGGGATTCGTCTAATTCTGACATCACGTCATCGAGCAAGAGCACCGGCGACTCGGCCGTGGTGTGCGTCATGACTTCAACCTCGGCCAGCTTCAGTGCCAGGGTGGCGGTGCGCTGCTGCCCGCGTGAACCATACGTGCGTAAGTCACGCCCGTACACCAGGAAACGCATGTCATCGCGATGCGGACCGAGCAGGGTCATGGCGGCGGCGATTTCTCGACTGCGCGCCGCGGCCAGCTGCGCCTGAAAGGCTTCGGCAATCTCGCGCGTGGTGAGAGCCGCGTAAGGACTGCGCCCTTCTGCAATCACGTCGTAGGCCAACGTCAGTTGATTGGCTACCTGTGCTGGATCCTGCGTGGGGTCCACACTGGGCAGGTATTCGACGTAGAGACGCTCGCGGCCATCGGTGAGCGCGCGCTGGCGTTCGCGTGCCGCCAACTCCAGTGCGCTGATGAACCACTGTCGCCTTTGCATGAGATGCGCGCCCAGCCTCACCATCTGGTCATCCCAAAAGGTCAATTGCTGCGCATGGCCGCCGCGTTCGCGCAATTGCCGCAGCAGCGCATTACGCTGCTGAACAACCTGGTTGTAGGTGCTGAGAGAGCGGCAGTAGTCTGGTTCGATCTGACATAGCGCAATGTCGAGATAACGCCGGCGCACACTGGGCGCACCACTGACCAATTCGATGTCTTCGGGCAGGAAAAGCACCACGCGCAGATGGCCCACCAAGTCAAGGGCGCGCTGCACGACGCCGTTGATGCGCACCCGCTTGCCATAGCTGGCTGTGGAGCCGTTGGTGGGGGCGAGGATGACTTCGATCTGTTCGGCCATGACGCCTGGCGCGGAGTGGCGGACGTGGCCCTGCACGCGCAGAAAGCGGTTGGCATCTTCGCGCGCTAACCAGTTGACCAGTTCGCGCTCCACGCCGGCATGAGGTGATTTACTGGTCGCCAGGTAATAGACTGCCTCCAAGAGACTGGTTTTGCCTTGCGCGTTGGCGCCCTGGATCAGGGTCAAGCCGCTGCTCAACGCCAGTTCCAACCGTGCATAATTGCGAAAATTGGTCAACGACAGAGATGTCAGGTTCACGCGATGCTCCAAGGCCAGATTATAGAACGAGCGGGCCGAAAATGGAAGTTCGTAACCGCCGGGGGTGCATTTCAG
>CAZEPA010000564.1:0-3184 GCA_964513955.1 uncultured Anaerolineae bacterium
CCGGCCGCCCAGCAGTTGCGCGCGCTCCTGAATGCCCATCAGCCCGAAATGGCCGCTGCGGGCAAATTCATTCGTTGACGTGGGCTGAGTGAAGCCGCGGCCGTTGTCGCTGACCTGCAGCAAAACGCCTTCCGCGTCGCTTTCCACGAGTGCATCGACCACGGTGGCCTGCGCGTGTTTGCTGATATTGGTCAGCGCCTCCTGGAAGATGCGAAACAGCACCAACTCCTGGTCGCCGTTCAGCCCGCCCAGGGCGCCGCGCACCGTCAAGTTGACCTCGATGCCATCTTGTTCGCTCAGTTGATTGGATAGATAGCGCAGGGCTGGCGCCAGGCCGAGATCTTCCAGCACCAGCGGCCGCAATTCACGGCTGAATCGCCGCACCTCGGCGGCCGCGTCGCCGACCTGGTGGCGCAGCGCGGTGAGTTGGCTGACCAACTCCGGCTCTTGAGCCGCGCCTTCCAGGTACTCCAGGCGGCGGCCGACGGCGACCAGCGCCTGGACCGTGCCATCGTGCAGCTCACGTGCGATGCGGCGCCGCTCTTCTTCCTGGGTGCGCGTGACCGCGGCCACGTAACTTCGCTGCGCGGCCCGTGATGCGGCAATTTGCTGGGCCATGTCGTTGAACGCCGCCGCCAGGGTTTGCAGCTCACGGATGGTGCCGCCATCCACATGCGCAACGTCCGCGCCGGCGGCCAGGCGCACAGCCTGTGAGGCCAGGCGATTGATCGGCTCAGTGATGCGCCGCGCGCCCAACGGCAGCCAGAACAAACCGAGGATCAGGCCGAGCGCAAGCACCAGCAGCGCGGTGCCCAGGTAAGGCCGCACGGGCGCGGTCAACGTCGCGAACGATTCGCGCGTGATCAATCCCCAGCCGCTGGCCGCGACGCTGGCATAGCCGTAGACAACCTGTTCGCCGCCCGCGTCGGCCACCAGCGCGTTCTGATCGCCCTGCAACACCTGTCGCACCACGGGCTCACCGCGCAAATCCTGCCCCAACAGCGTCGCATCGGGATGGTAAATCGCACGGCCCTGGCGATCCACCAGGTAGGCGACGCCCTTGTCGCCAATGCGCAGCCGGCGAATGTCGCCGCCGAGCTGTTGACTCTTGAGCTGAAAGACGCCAACCAGCGCGCCGACCGCATCGTCCGCTGGTCCGGAGATGGGCACGAGCACGGCCATGACGCTGTCCGCCTGGCCCGGTTGATCCAAAATGTCCGAAAAGGCTGGCACCTGTAAGGCGCGCACACTGCGGAAGTAAGGCTCCAGGTTGACCGGGGCCTCGGTAATGCCTGCCGGCGCCATTTTGGTGATGGCTTGCCCGGAGGCATCGAGCACGAAAACTCCGCCATCGAACGGCGCCAGTTGCTCGGCGGCGCCGCGCAGCACAGCCATGCGCCGCGCCGCGTCATCCGCGCGCAAACCAGGGTCGTTGCTCAGGACCGTGAGAATGTCCGCGTAGTTCTCAAGCCGTTCCGAGATGCGCTCAGCGGCCACGGCTGCGATCTCTCGGTCACGCGCGATGATGAGCGAGACGACCACCTGTTGATAAGCCAGGGTGCTCACGGCCAGAATGATGAGCAGCATGAGCGCGAAAGGCAACAACAGCCATAACACCGACTGCACGCGCAGACTGCTGAGGCGGTCGGTGGTCAGCCCATGGGGCGGCTTAGGTCCCGCTGGCGGGGTAAGAGGCGATGTCACGGCGCGCGCAGCAGATTACGTTTCATCGCGATCAGGATAGCCTCGGTGCGCGAGTTGACGCCCAGCTTGCCGAAGATATTGCTGAGGTGGGTTTGCACCGTGCGGTCGCTGATAATCAACGTATCCGCAATTTGTTTATTGGTCATGCCCTGCGCCAACAGCTTGAGCACTTCCATCTCGCGGCCGGTCAGCGCCTCGAACTCATCCTCGGGCTGCGCGTCCTTGCGCCCACTGACGCGGTTGACCAGTTTGCGCACAATGCTGGGCGCCATGGCCGACTCGCCTGCGGCCACCGTACGAATGGCGTGGACAAGCTCAGACACGGGGGCCGTTTTCAGGAGATAGCCGTTGGCGCCCGCTTCGAGCAGGGCAAAGACATACTCATCGTCGTCATGCGCGGTCAGCACCAGGACTTGCACGCTGGGCAAGCGGGTGCGAATCTGGCGCGTGGCTTCGATGCCGTTCATTCCTGGCATGCGCACATCCATGACCACCACATCCGGACGCAGTGTTTCGGCCAGGCGCACGGCTTCAGCGCCGTCGTTCGCCTCGCCAACCACGGCCAGGTCGGTCTCGCGTGCCAGCATAGCCAGGGTTCCCTGGCGCAGCATCACATGATCGTCAGCAAGGATCAAACGAATAGGTGACATAACTTGCTCGGCCATTTACTTGGGTTTTTGGAATAGGGTCGCGGCGCTGCCTACGGCGATCTGCTGTGCGCTGCCGGTTCCGCTTGTTGGCACGGTCCAAATGGTGCTTACGCCATCGCGCGCCTGGCGGGTGAACAAGAGCGCAGCACCATCGGGGAGCCACTGCGGGCTGAGCAAGGCATCGCTTGGCGCCTGCACCAAAAGCCGGGCGGCGCTGCGGGTCAAATCGTACGTACGCAGGGCGTTGCCCCCCTTGTCCTGATTGACGTAGGCCAGTTGTTTTCCGTCAGGAGACCAGGCCGGGCCAGCGATGGCGTCAGCCACGTTGCGCATCCCGGTGCCGCCGCTGCTCATCAGCCACAGGGTGCCTTGACCATCGGTGAATGCCACCTGGCTGCCATCGGGCGACCAGGTATAGACGGCGCCCGCGCCGTGCGCGGGCAAAGGCAGGGGCGTACCGCCGGCCAGGTAGAAGATGGTGGCGCTGCGTCCGGGGTTGAACAGGAAGCGGGTGCTGTCTGGCGACCAGATAATCTGCGGCGGACAAAGTTCAGTAGCCTCGATGGGCGACAGCAGCACGCGGCCCAAACTGCGTACGGCGGTATTGTCGGCTTTGGCCAGCTTGACCTCGGCCACGTTGGCGCGCGGGTTTTCAACGAAGGCCACGTGTTCGCCGTTAGGCGCCCAGGTTGGTGAGACGTAGCGCTGGCCGCCGCCGGGC
Organism: uncultured Anaerolineae bacterium; assembly: GCA_964513955.1. Lineage (GTDB taxonomy): Bacteria > Chloroflexota > Anaerolineae > SSC4 > Amarolineaceae > Amarolinea. The sequence goes on from CAZEPA010000564.1 coordinate 3,076, forward strand.
AGCACCGCGCTGCTGCGCGTCTGATCGAAGAGCAGCGCGCGGATATCAGCGCCGTCGCTAAAATAGACGCCCTGGCCGCTCGGCAGCCAGGAGACCAGCTGCACCGGCT
>CAZEPA010000565.1:0-3167 GCA_964513955.1 uncultured Anaerolineae bacterium
CATCCTGGGCCAGCAGTTCGATGTCGCCGCGGCGCACACGCGTGACCACGGCGCCAAACTGCTGCGGCAGGTTGAGATCACGCAGGCGCTGACCGGCGACGTGCGGCTTGGAGACAAAGACCCGTCGAAAGTCATACTCGCCGCGGTCAAGCTCCAGGCGTTCCTCGCTGACCGTGCCCAGGGCAGCCCCAACTCGGTCTAGTTCCTCGGCCGTACCCACGATGCTGACCAGGTCGTCGCGCTGCAAAGGCGCGTCTGGTGCGGCAATGGCTAGTTTGCCCCCACGCCGCAGCCGCCCGAACACCACATCCCACTGTTCGCGCTGCTGCAGTTCAGCAATCGTCGCGCCCATCGCGGCCTCTTGGGTCACCTGGATCGTACGGTTGATCAGGCGTCGGCTGGTGGCAGCTACATCGCGCACCAGATTAGCCTCGGCCGCATAGTCAATTTTCCACACACGCTGCATGATCGCGATGACCAGAATGACGCCAATGACGCCCATTGGGTAGGTAATCGAAAAGCCGACGACCGGCTCGGCCAAGATCTGCTGCACAACCGCTGGCGCCGCGGCGCTCTTGATGTATTCAAGCGAAGCCGCCAGCGCGGCGGTATTCGTAAACCCGCCAGTGAACATGCCGGAGATCACGGCCGGGGTCAGCCGCAGCGCGCGGCCAACCACCATCACCAGAATGGTGGCCAGGATCAACATGCCCAGGATGAACAGGTTGTCGCGCAGGCCGCGGCGGCGAAACGAGGCAAAGAATTGACGACCGCTGCTCAGTCCCACGGTATAAACAAAGACAACCAGTCCTAGTTGATACACCAGTTCAGGCAGCTTCATGTCTGGATGGAGCGCGCCGAACGCCAGGCCCACAAACAGCACCGCAGCCACGCCCAGGCTGCTGCTGCCGATCTTGATGCTGCCCAGGGCATAGCCAATGGCGCCGACAAGGAAAAGTAGAAGCAGAGGATTGGCGAGCAAAATGTCAATCATAATACCCAACCTGTGTGAAGAATAACGCGTTCAGAGCACATGATACGCTCAGCGCGCGCTTTTGTCAATGCGTCCGGACGCACAAAGTAGCGGTCTGCCAGATTTCATGGTACACTGATGATGCTCATTAGTTCGGGTTTACGTGTCGTTCATCTTGCGTGGCTGTTCAGGCATCCTGCGCAGACTGCAGCCGCCAAATGAATTCGGGGCGCAAGGGTGTCCCGCCGCCACGTGCGATTTCAATCACTCGCTTGCAGCGGCGCTTGAGGCGAAGGCACAGCCATGCAGACAATGATAGTAGACATGGATGTCTCGAAGATCGCGCTCACGCGCGTGCTTGGCCGCCTGACGCCTGCAGCCTACTTTGCCCCTACCGCTCCCCTCCGCCTGCTGACTCTGCCCGATCCTCCCTTGCCGCAGCCCGACTGGGTGCGCGTGCGCAATCGGTTGTGCGGCATTTGCGGCAGCGATTTGCACCAGATCTTCCTTGACGCCAGCCTTGACGTGGCGCCTGTGGCGCTGCCTTCGCACCGCCGCATCTACCTGGGCCACGAGATGGTCGGCGATGTGATCGAAGCCGATCCGGCCCTGACCGAATGGCGCCCCGGCGACCGTGTGGTGCGCTGGGGGCGCGCGGATGATTGCGCGGCCCGCGGCCTGCCTGATCGCTGTCCGGCGTGCGCGCGGGGGCACCGCGTGCTGTGTGCACGTGCGTCTGAGCCGCGCGGCCATCATCCCATCGGCGGGGGTTTCGGCGATACCTTCATCACCCCAGCCAGCACTCTCATCCGCGTGCCGGCCGCGGTGCGCGATGAGCAAGCCATCTTCACCGAACCAGCCGCTGTAGCCATCCACGCAGCCTGGCGCTGCCTCCCCCAACCCGGTCAGCATGTGCTGGTGCTGGGCGTGGGCACGATCGGCTTCTTGCTTATCCAGGTCTTGCGCGCCGTGCAGGCGCAGGCCAAAATCAGCGCCGTGGCCGAGTTTCCCTGGCAGGCTGACCTGGCGCGCGCGTGCGGCGCCGATCACGTCTTCCTGGCGCATGCTGATGGTTACGCGGAGGCCGCAGCCCTCACCGGCGCGCATCTCTACCACGGCCGCGGCGGCAACCGCATGCTGATGGGCGGTTTCGACACGGTCTTCGATGTCGTCGGCGTCCCGGCCACGCTTACGAACGCCTTGCGTTGGACGAAGGCACGCGGCACCGTGGTTTTGGTTGGCGTGAATCTGCACCGCATGAGAGTGGACTTAACCCCGGTCTGGTACCAGGAAGTGAATCTCCTGGGCGCGGTGGGACATGACATCGTGGCCTGGCAGGGTGAAGAGATATCCACCTTTGAGCTGTCGCTGCGCTGGATGCAGAGCGGCCTCCTGCGCACCGATCCCCTGTTGACGCATCGTTTTCCTCTCCACGCCTTCCGCCTGGCATTTGCCACGGCGGTGGACAAACGCCAGGCGCGTTCGATCAAAGTTGCGTTCGAAGAACTGGCAACTGCCGCGCCATAACGCCAGGCGCTGGATCGCCTGCGCCCCAAGAGCCGTCGAGTCGAAAGGAGCTTTGCCGATGAGTGCTGTGAGCAAACCGTTGTCCACCAGCCGCGAACGCTGGGCCTGGTACCTGTACGACTTCGCCAACTCGTCGTACGCCGCCGTGGTTCTGTTGGCTGTCTACTCCGCTTACTTCAAGAACGAAGTCGTGGGCGGCGCCGAGGGGTCGCGACTGTGGGGTCTTTCTATCTCCGTCGCCATGATCGTCGTCGCCGTGCTCTCGCCCATTTTCGGCGCCATCGCCGATTTCTCCGCCAGCAAGAAGCGATTCTTGTTCATCTTCACTTCCATTGCCTGTGCGTTCACCAGCCTGCTCTTCTTCGTGCAGAAGGGCGACATCCTCATGGGTATGGTTTTTTTCATCCTGGCGGAAATCGGCTACCGCAGCGCGCAGGTCTTCTACAACGCCCTGTTGACTGAAATCGCGGCGCCAGCCGAAATTGGCCGTATCTCTGGCACCGGCTGGGCGATTGGCTCCGCGGGCGGCGTCGTCATCCTGCTTATCATTCTACCCCTGATCGTGTTCATCAAAGGCGCTTTTATTGTGCGCGTCTCCCTTGTCATCACCGGGGTTTTCTTCGCGCTGTTCGCCGTGCCCATCTTCCTGTGGCTGCGCGAGCGCGGC
>CAZEPA010000566.1:0-3164 GCA_964513955.1 uncultured Anaerolineae bacterium
TGCTCAATCTGCCGATAGATGCCGGCGGGGATTCCGCTGGCGGCTTCGATCTCCCACGGCGTTGGCCCACCTTTGACCGCGCGCAAATAGCGCACATAGTCCCCCAGGCTCATAGGGCCGCCTTCTGCGCAGAATGGCGATAGTAGGCAATGGCTAGTTTCTGCACCGTCGTTTCAGCGCCAGACGCTTCACGGATCGTAATGGCATAGGGGCTGAAGCCGATGACTTGGCCGACAAGCTGACTGCCATCAAACAGCCTGAACTCGAGCTGCCTTTGCTCTTCCTGGGCCGTCGAAAGATACCGAAATTCGAATTCGTCCACTGATTCAGGCAAATACGGACGTTGGCGTTTGCCCTTTGGACGCGACGGGTGCTCCTCCACAATCCGTTTCTGCAGCGTTCCGAGCAGCTGCGACGCCTCACGCCGGTTCAACTCGCTCAACGGCTTGCCCGCCTGCGTCTCCAACTCGGCCTGCTCCACGCCCAATCGTTTTCCCAGGTTGACCAGGTGCGCGACCTGGCTGGCGCGTACGGGGCCAGGCACGGGCGGCGCGCGGCGCTCACGGTCAGGCCGTTCCTGACCTTCACGTCGAGGCAGCCGGCGATCGGACGCGCCATAGCGTGGCGCGCCGCTTTCTGGCCGAGGCGCTTGGTCGGGGCGGGGAGTGCCTGCTGGCCGGCTGTAGGCAGGGCGTTGACCGCCCATTGGCGCGCGATAAGGCGCTGCCGGCTCCGCATTAGGATGTGTTTGAGATTCGGGCGCAGTTGCGCGGGGAGGCGCCCCTGGGGACATGGGTCGCGGCGCGCTCGTTTCACCCGGCGGAGGCAATGGCGGCGGATCGGATTGAATCTTAATCTCCCATGGTTCTACATAAAGCGCACGGGCAAGCCGTTCTATGTCTTCGAGCGGGATCGGAGTCTCGCCCAGTTCATAGCGTTGCAGGACTTTGGACGAGATGCCGGTGCGGCTGCTTAACTCTCCAACCGTCATGCGTTTGCGTCTACGTACTCTCCAGAGGTCTTCCATGATTGACTGCTCCTCACTCTTCTACACGCTTGACTCAAGCGTATGGTCTATATCGCCAGTCTTCAGGCGCTCGCGCTCTTTTCTTCCACAGACGCGACAGCCTGCGCATCACGTGCGGCCAACTCGGCAACCAGGGCTTCTGGTAACGGCGGCAGGTCTTCGACGCGGCTCAGACCAAAATACTGCAAGAATTCGAAGGTGGTTCCGAACAGAATTGGGCGCCCCACGGCGTCCAAGCGCCCCTGCTCTTCGATCAAGCTGCGGCTCAGCAAGGTGCGCAGCACACCATCGCAGTTGACGCCGCGAATAGCCTCCAATTGTGTCCGCGTGACTGGTTGGCGATAGGCAATCACCGCTAACGCCTCCAGGGCCGCAGGTGAAAGGCGAGGATTGGTGTCAACACCCAACAAACGCTCAATCGCAGCCGCAGCCGCAGGGCGCGTTGCCAACTGTATCTTGTCATCCTTACGCTGCAGGCAGATGCCGCGGCCAACCAGGTCGCGGTCTAGGGCTTGCAGCCCTTCTTCAATCTGTTCTGCTTCCACCAACAGCGCCGCGGCCAGGCGCGCCACGGTCAGCGGCTCAGCCGCCACAAACAACAGGCTCTCCACCACGGCGCTCAGCGTCCCCGAGGATGCGTTCGCGGGATCAGCTCCCAGGGTCCCGTCTCCTGTCACCTGATCTATGGTCATCACGTCTAGCGCTGAGACTCCTTCTCGATGGTCGCGCTTTCGGCATAAGGCGCATGGTCAATTTGCACCTCAGCCTTGCCCAAGCGCAGGCCCATGCGCTGCTCGATCACTTCACGTGCGACCGCCAGAATCTCCTCGGTCTTCATCGGCACTTCGATGTCTGGAGTTGTGCGCACGTAGAGTTTGATATCCACACTGCCGCCGTGCGCTTTGACCTCCGGTGTGACGCCCACCACGTCGGCTAGTTGGTCAATATGCCACGTAAGCCGGCGTGTCACCGAATCCGCCGTCAACGTAGCCTCGCCAGCGCCGGCGGTTTGCACCCGCACCGTAACAGGCCTGGTGCGTCGTATCTCCAACCAAATGAGCGGAATGAAGAGCAGGGCGGCCGCGACCACCACGGCGATCTGGGCCAGTCGAAAGCGGAATCCGAAGTCGAAGAATCCTTGCGTCAGAGATTCATCCAGCCGGCTGATCAACTGCTGCGCGAGGCTCAGCGCGCCAAATGGAAAGATGGCAATGCCGACGACGCACAGGAAAAGGACAAGAAAGAGGAGAAAGATAATTACGCGGTTCAGGCCATTCATGCGCACACACCTCAAGCTGATAACCCTTATCTACAGCGGCGCTTGGCAAAGGCCGCTTCTCTGACATTATACCCGACTTTCAGATTCGCGTCTATCTCTGCGCCCTCGCGTCGCGTCATAGGCGACGCAACCGATTTGACCACAGCCACAAGACGCTGACCAACGCGAGGGTTGCCCACGTGATCAGCGCGCCCTGGCGGACTGAAGAGGGCGCGTAATCAAAGGTGATCCGATGCGCGCCCGGCGGCAGGCGCAGCCCCCGGAAGAGCAGGTTGGCCTGCTCGATGTGCGCCGGCGCGCCGTCTACCGTTGCACGCCAGCCAGGAAAATTGGCGTCGCTCAAGACGAGGACGCCAGGCCCGGTCATTGTGGCGCTGATCACCACTTGTTCGGGCGCATAATGCACAATCAAGGCGCGACCGGCTTCCTGGCCATCCTGGCCCGCGGCTGCGGGCAACGTGCGGCCGGTTTCAAGAACAACGTCCTGGCCAGGGGCAAAGTCTGGCTGGCGCAGCGCGGCCAGGGCGGCGTCAGCGTCGGCCGCCTCGATCACGTGCGCGGCTGGAACAATATAGGCACGCGGCAGCACATCGCGTTTGTCGTAGATCTTCACATCGCCCGAATGTACGCGCTGAAAATCGCCTTGCCCGGGCGTGATGATGGCCTGACTGGCGTTGGTGCGAGCATCAATCAAGCTGATCGCTTGCAGCACAAACTGGCCGTGGGCCGCGGCTCGGCTGCGGTTCGACAGGCTCACCGCACGGTCGAAGGCCACCGCACGAGGGCTGAGCTGGTCGAAGGCCACCGCACGGGGGCTGAGCTTGTCGAAGGCCACCGCACGGGGGCTGAGCTTGTCGA
>CAZEPA010000567.1:0-3116 GCA_964513955.1 uncultured Anaerolineae bacterium
CAGCGCATCCAGGGCGGCGGCGTCGGCCTGCCAGCCCTTCTCGGTGTATGCCGTTGCGATGTCGGCCGCGGCCGCGCCGCCCAGCGGCTTGACCGTGGCGTCGGCCAGGGCGGCCAGGTGCAGCAAGGCCCCCGCCAGCGGCGCCTGCCCCAGCCTGGCCCAGACCCACGTCCGCCGCAGGCCATGTGCGGCTTCGAGTTGGGCGATGGTGTGGCGCGCGTCGGCCGGGGTAGCGGCGCCAAGCGCCAACAGCGCCGCGCGCAGATCGCCCTCTGCTGTCTCGTTGTGGCTCGGCCAGTAGGCCACGCGCTTGTCAAAAAGACTGAGCTGTGGCTGGGCACGGCGCAGCAGATCCGGCAGGTTGGGATACCCCTCGGGGTTCTCTGCGAAGCGGTCCCAGACGATCTGCCAGGCGCCCTGGTGACCTCCCAGGCGCTCAGCGCCGGCCAGCGCGCCGTCATCCACGGGGTGAAAGCCGTACTTCTGCTTGCAGAGGTCACAGAAGGCATACCACTCGGCCGGCGTCAGGCTCTTGGGGTAGCCCGCCGGGTCGTTCAACCACAGAAGCAGGCGCCGCGCCTGATCCGGGTTGAGCAATTCATCGAAGAAGGCGGCCTTGAGCGGCGCCTCTTTCTTCAAACGAGCGACAGGTTCGTAGGCCAGATTGAGCAGGGCGCGGCCCAGCGCCTCCCTCGTGGCCGTGTCACTGCTCAGCGCGACGCCCAGGCCGCCATCGGCGCTTTGCAGGAAGCCGGGAACCGTCCAGTCGCGGCCATTTTTGTGCGCCCACAGCGCGCCGCGGTACTGGAGCTCGGCCAGCGGCTGCAGCGGCTTGGGGCACTCCTCGATGGCGCGGATGTCGGCGCGGCTGACGCCCGGCAGATAGATGATTGGCACAGCGTCGGTGGGTAGGATGTTGTCGGGTAGGGTCCGTGCGATCATGCAGCGCACCCAGTAGGCCGGGCCGGTGCGCTCTTGGGGCGCGTAGGGGCCGAGGGTCAACAGCGGCAGGCGCTCGCGTAATGCCGGCAGCAGCAGCTCCCACTGGCGTTCCCTGTCGGGCCAAAGGATGGCGGCGGGCGGGCACTGGTCGTTCTTGTTGTAACTGCCGGCGCGTTGCAGCGCAACGACCAGGGTAGCGAGGAAGGTGATGGGTTCACTCATGGCAGGCCTGTTGACGGCAGTTGCGCCAGGTTCTCGATCTCGATGATCCAGGCCGGCTGGATGCTCATCGCACCACCTCTTTTCCTGTTACATCCAGGCGGACGGTGTGCGAGTCCGTGAATAGCTCCCACAACTCCGGCATATGCGAAGCGATGATGAGTTGGCCGCCTTTGTCCACGACCATTCGGCGCAGGTGGCTGACGAACGCGGTCGCCAGGGAGACGTGCAGGTGCAGGTCTGGCTCGTCCACAAGCACGATACCGCCCGGCCGCAGCCCGCGCGTGACCGTCACCAGCATGAGCAGCACTTGCTTTTCGCCGCTGCTCAATTCCTCGATGGGATGGCTCTCGCCAGTTCCGACCTCCACCAACAGGTCGCCGGTGCGCCGGTCGAAGCCGTTCAGCCGTTTGCCGACCAGGAACCGATTGAACTGCGCCGCAATCTCATCGAAGCGGGCCTCGTTCACGACCTTGAGATTATAAAGGTAGTTTTGCAGACTGCCCCGACGGCTGGCGACCGGCTCGTAGCGGGCCAACCATTGGTATTCCTCCGGTTCGGGCTGCACGCTGAACCGCTCGCTCAGTGGGCGGAGCAGCCGGCTTTCACTGGCCAGATAGACGAGGTTGGGTAGATCGGCCCGCTTGCCGAGTTGGTTCTCGGCCAGTTGATCGGCCAGTCGGTTTGTCCAGGTTTCGCCCTGCGATCGGGTCTCCGCTTGGCTGCGATCCGGGGGGCCGGGAGGCATGTAAGCGCCGGTGATTGGTGCGCCGCGCATGTCTTCCGAGAATGAGGGGAGGTGGTGCTGTAATCCAAAGCGGTGCGTATCAGCATGAGCGGCCGCGAAGCTCCGGGTGTCAGCGTGACTGCCCGCATAGACCCACAGGGGCGCGTCCTCGAAACCGATCACTTCCAGGGCCGCCAGGCCCGCCGACTGCAAGAGGCGCGCCGCGGCCGCGTCAGTCACCGGATTTACCCCAGAGAGCGAATCTGCCATGCCCCGCCAGAGGGCCGCGACCACCTCCAGCAGCGTGCTTTTGCCGCTGCCGTTCGGCCCCATCAGCAGTAACGCGTCGGGAACGCGACCCGTCCAATGGTCTTCGAAGGAACGATCGAAGGCGTCGAAACTGCGGACTCGCTTTAGGATGACTCTGCGGATTTGCATGGCGCGACCTCCTCCCCTACCTCAATTATACACCGTCTCATCGCGAAACGTCCTCTCAAACGCCTGTTCGCGCCTTTTCCTTTTCTGCCCGCGTGACATGCCGATCGTTGACCCGCTCGCTCCCATCCGGGTTCGCGCTGCGGTCCTTGTTCCAGTTGATCGTGAACTTGCCCCGCAGCACACCCGCGGTGACGAACGGCCGCATGTTCAGCCAGGTCAAGAGGGGTTAGCTGTTTCTTGGGGTTGCAACGACAACGCGCAAAGGCACGACAGCGCTGGGCGCCGCCATATAATGCTCAGTTGCGCTCTCGGTGGGCAGCGTCATGGCGTCTGCTGGCATTTCAGCCTGCCTGAGACCTTGCCTGGGCTGTAACTGCACGATGAGATCCGCGTTCAGGGCCTCCGCCACCTTCTGCAGGAACTTGAGGGTTGGGTTGGCCAGGCCGCTTTCCAGTCGCGAAATGTTGGCCTGCCGGGTGCCGACGTGCTCGGCCAGATCGGCCTGCGTCCAGGCGCGGGCCAACCGGGCCGCCAGTACATCATCGGCCAAATCCAGAAACGGCTGCCATTCGGCGGCTGCCTGACGGTAGCCCTCATCCTCTGCCAGCTCTTGCCGCCAATCCTCCAATCGCATAATGTCCCTCCTTACCTCTGCCGTTCCAGGTAGTCTATACGGCAACGGATCGCCATCTCGATCTCTCCTGGTGGCACAGCCCTGGTCTTTTTCTTGAAGCCGTGGGTGACAACGATCTTCCGGCCATCAAAGAAGAAGTACAGAAAGCGTAACCCG
>CAZEPA010000568.1:0-3116 GCA_964513955.1 uncultured Anaerolineae bacterium
TTGTTTGGAGAGCACTAGTCTGTTTTCTGTACCAATGAATCCCTCAACGCGAATTGGTGACGCCGCAGCCGACCCAGGCGATCTGCACACGATTCTCCGCCTGCGTCTGCTCATCGCTCGCGCGGCAAACCGGGACAGCCTGGCGTGGTGGGATGACGAGTCGCTGACCGCGTCGGCAGACTTCCTGCTGCAGCGTCTCTTCCCGTTCGCGCCACCCCTGGCTGCGCGCAGCCTGGCGCTGCACGCCGCGCCCGCCCGGCATCACAACGCTTGCGCCGGCATCGAGGGCGCGCAACATCTGTACCGGCTGCATGCCGACAACGCCGATGGGCTGGCCCTGCGCCATGTGGCCCTGCTGGCAGTACCGTACCCTGAGGCACCCATCACGACCATGAATGCACTGCAAAACCACCTCACTGCACTGTTGGGTCAACCAGGGCATTTCAAGATCATCCAACGCCGCAACGGAGGCGCGCTACAGATCGCGATTCCTCCTTGCCCGGCCGGCGTCGGGGCGCTGTTGCACCGGGCAAGGTCGTTTGCCTGGGCCTATCTCGAAGGAGCACCGGGACAACCCGTCTTCCCCTTCGTCTTGGAGTAAACGTATTTGACTGAGGCCTTATCGAGCACTACGACGGCTCCCCTTTATACCAGCCGCATCATCAAAGCCAGTGCACTGATCGCTGACACCCGGCTCCTGTTGGCCGAGTGGGATCTGACGAGTCCGGTGGCCAATAACCTGGACCGCCTGCGCCGGCAGAATGTCTTCGGCAAGGCTTCCCGCAGCCGGATCGAAGATATCCTCCTGATCTTTCGTCAACGTTACTTCGATGATCCCGATGTGGGTGGGGCGTTGGTGACGCTGGCTCAGGGCGGCGCACCGTCCGGTTGGCTCGATCCGCTTCTTTATTTCTTCACGGCGCAGAACGACCGCGTCCTGCGTGATATGGTCGTTGATCTGCTCTTTGCCCGGCAGCAAGCCGGTTTCAGTGATCTGCCGGTCGGGGCGGTCGAGCGCCAGGTCTGGGAGTGGGTTGCGGCTGGCAAGACGACCTCATACTGGGGTGACGGAACCCTGACACGCGTCGCCCAGGGCGTGATGGCCACGCTGCGCGACTTCGGCGTGCTGCAAGGCAAGACCCACAAGCGGATCACACCGGTCTATCTGCCGGTGCCGGCTTTCGCCATGGTCGCCTTCTGGCTGCACCATCGCGAGGGGTCCGGCGACCGCACGCTGCACAGCGACGACTGGAAGCTGTTCTTCCTGCCCGTTTCCGGCGTCGAGCGCCTGTTCATCGAGGCGCATCAAGAACACCTGCTCACCTATCATGCGGCCGGCTCGGTGGTCCGCGTTGACTTTCCGGCAATGTCTTTGACGGAGTATGCCCATGCTCTCGTTGCGCGCGCGAATCAACGTCCTGGAAGCTGATCTCAAGGCCTCGCCCATGCGCCATTATAACAACGCCGGGCTGCCGTTCGCCGTCTTCTGTTACCCGCCCGAACAGGAGTGGGCCATGCGGACGGAGATCGACCTGCTGCAGACGCGGCTGGAGAACACGACCGAGCGCACGGTCCACACGATCTCGCTGGCTGAACTGCTCTGGCAGGCCGTGGATGAGAGCGAAGGCATCGAAGCGGTGATCGGTCTGGAACAGCACGGCGGGTTCTACGCCGTGCAGGAGCAGATCCAAACCTACCTTTCGGATCCGCTTTTCCGGCCGCTGCCGGACCTGTTGGCGGAACGGCTGGCTCAACTGGACCCGAATCGCCACATCGCCTTCATCGTACGCGCTGGCGCACTGGCACCCAATATCTACCGCGTGTCAGCCTTGCTGGACAAGATGATGGGCCGCACGCGCGTGCCGTGCGTGCTGTTCATGCCGGCCACGACCGAAGGACGCAGCAGCCTGCGTTTCATGGGGATCGCCGAGAACGAGGGCAGAGGAAGCTACCACACCAAAGTCTACGTTGACTGAACACAACGCCGGGGAACAACGATGGCCTTGCCACTCACCGATGACCAACGCCGCCTCATTCACGACCTGGCGCTCGATGCCCGGGGTTTGTTGGCGCGAGAAGCGCGCGAGCTGCTGGAAGGGATCTATGGCCTCTACGCAGACGGCCGGCTCGATCCGCCCGACAAGCTGCCCCAGGTAGCGGCCGATCCCGAGGCTGCCGAGACCTATCGTCGCCTGGCAGGGTTCGTGGACGATGAAGCGCGCGCGGGGATGCCTCGTGCCGAAGCGGTCGAGAAGCTGGCCAAAGAGGTGGCCTTTACGCATCTGAACCGGCTGGTGGCCTTCAAGATGATGGAGGCCCGCCGGCTGATCCGCGGCACGCTGGACAAGGGCGCGGACTCCAACGGCTTCAAGTTCTACCTGGCCGATTCCGCGCACGCGGCCGACCTGGCGCGCTACGCACGCGGGGAGACTGACGACGCCTACCGGCACTTCCTGCTGTGGCAGGCCGGCCAGGTGGCGCGGGGGCTGCGGGTGCTGTTCGACCCCGACAGCCTGCCCAGCCGCCTCTTCCCCCGGCCACGGGCCCTGAACAGACTGATCGAGATGCTCAACCGGCCTGAGCTGGCGCCCCTCTGGCAGGCCGACGAGACCATCGGCTGGATCTACCAGTTCTTCAACGAGCGCGAGAAGGCCGAGGTCTTCGACCGGCTATACAACGCCAAACAAAAGCTCCGCCGCCAGGACATCCCCGCGGCCACCCAGCTTTTCACCCCTAACTGGATCGTGCGTTTCCTGGTGCAGAACACCCTCGGCCGGCTCTGGGTCGAGATGCACCCGGATACGCGCCTCTTGGACACACTCTTGCTGGACTACCTGGTGCCGCTGGGCGGTGCAGGTGAATCGCTTTCCGGGATGAGCCGCGATGAACGGACTACGCATCACACAGTGCGGCAAGTCAAAGACATCACCCTCCTCGACCCCGCTTGTGGCGGCATGCATTTTGGCCTGGTCGCGTTCGACCTGTTTGCGGCCATGTATGAGGAAGAGCTGGCGCGGGCGCGGGAACCAGGCTGGCCGGAGACCCCTTCGGTCGTGGAGGTGGCCGCGATACCCCCGGCGATCCTCGAACACAACATCTTTGGCATTGACATTGAC
>CAZEPA010000569.1:0-3091 GCA_964513955.1 uncultured Anaerolineae bacterium
CTCGACAACTCCTTCTATGTCGACTATGCTGCGCTCAGACTTATTGATTCATCCCACTTTCCTCAAACTATTGACTTTTTATCATCCTGGTGTATACTATCATCAATCCAGTAAACTGGAGGTGGAAGGCGTAACGCCTTCGGCGCCCCGCAAGGGGCGCTTCCATTTTAGGGACCTGTTAAGATTTAAGGCAGCCACTTGCGTCCCCATCCGTCAATTTTCCCCTGCGGACTCCGGTTGTACTTTGAGATCTCCAGGATTGTTGCGATTTGCCCACCAAAGTTGACCGGTAGAGCCTCCCGGTTATGCCGCGCCAGCGAGGCCCGGTAGCTTGGATAGGCGATCAGATCGGCCAGTTGCAGACCGGCGACGTTGTTGGTTTTGGCCCTGACTTTCAGCTGCCGGCTGGTCAAATAGCGGGCAAACGCGTCCGGCTGCAAGAAGTCAGACCCGTGCTCGAAAGCACGCTCGTACGAATCTTTCAAACGACGATCCTCTTTGCCGCCACGCGACTCGGCCATGACGTCGCCGACAGCTTGGTGGTATTGCAGCCACAACACATAACGCTCGACCAGGACCGTCAGGCAGTAGTGGTACGGATCAAACCGCCACACCTTGTAACGCTCGCTGTGTTCCAATTTGTCAATGACCACGGTGATCACCGTGTAGTTTAGCCGCGTGAGCAGGTCGAGCAACTCCTGGTTGAATGTTGCTTCTGTCGTAGGTATCGCAAGGCTCTCGAACGGCGGCCTTTTATTGACCATCTCCTTGCGATGCAGAATCACCGGGTCATCAGGGTGCGAGCCGAAGTAGTGCTGCTTCAGGTTCTCCAGGGTGGGAAATACGACCTGGGCGACATACTCAAGCTCCAGGATGACGCCAGTCAAGCTCAAATAGCGATGGTTGGGGTCATGCGACGCGCCGAGGTCGGAGTTGCCGACTTCATCCACATACATTCGATATTTGACACCACGGTTAGCTGGCATAACCCTCAGTCCTCAAGCTCAATCGTGACCTCGATCGTTCTGTAACCAAGTGACTGGGGCTTCAAGGCCTCCAACTGCCGGATCAATGCGTCTAAACTCTCGACGCTGGTCACACGCTTGGGGATCTTGACTGCGGTGGACCACACACCTGTCTCGGCGATGATTCGCTCCAGCTGTCTCTGGCGCCCAAGCTGTTCGATGCGACGCCTGGCCTCGCGCGCACGCGTCTGGATCACATACGCCTGACTCAACAGGCGTCGCAGCCCCGCCAGGTCGAGCGCTGCCTCGATGGCCAGTTCGTCCAGCCTGGCCAATTCCTGAGCCTGTTCCTCCTGGGTTAGCTCGTTCCATTCCGTCAATTGCTGCAGCTCGGCCTGGCCTTCGCTGATCAACGTTCTCTGGCTGGCCAGCATGGCGGCTGCGGTCGTCCGCACGCGGGCTTTGATCGCGGTCAGTCGGGTCGCCAGGTCAGCGCCGTATTGGTAGAAGTTCTCCTGGCCAAGACGTTCCTCAATTTGGGTCAGGTCGTCGGCCAGGTCCGTGCGCAGTTGGCCGGGAACCCCGGAATCGGGCAGGACAGCGATCTCGCGGGTGTGTTGGCGCAGATCGCGCGCGGTGGTTTCGAGGCCGTTCTTCAAGGCGACGTTCACCGCGGTCGCCCACTTCAGCCCCTGGTAAAGCGGTGACTCCTCGCCGCCCAGGCGTAGGGGCGCATCCGAAGCATCGGTGAGCAGGACATCGGCCAGGGTCTGGTTCAGCGCGCGCACGGCGTCGGCGCCGGGCAGGCCGAGCGCGTTTAGCTTCTCGGCCAGGGGACCGAAGCGATACTGGAACTGGGGAAAGTGCTTGACGGCTGCCTTGCTAATCTCATCCTCCAAGGGGATGATCGCATCGCCGAGCAGGTCGGTCAGGCGCTGAGCCGCGCGCGCCAGCACATCCAGAGAAGGCCGGCCATCGCGCAAGGACACCCCGACCGTCTTAAAGGCGTTATTGGTGCGCAAGGCATCAATAGCGTGCTGGCCGTTGACGGTCACCTCTCGACCGGACACTTTGAGCTTGATTTCGCCAGCGACGAGCAAAGCAGCCGCCAGATAGCGCAGCGTGTCGGGCGACCAACCGAAGGGAGCGTCGGCAAAGTATTCAAGCAGCCGTTTACCTTCGACCGTGCCATTGCGCTCAATGTAGTCACGCATGCTGACCAGAGCCTTGTGGTTGGTTTGTACGCGGGGTGTCCCGGCGCTGATCTGCACCAGGCCCAGGGGATCGAGCGCGGAGGTCACCGCCTTGAGGTTGCCGACGCGCAGGAACTTCTCGGCCAGCGCGGTGTCGGCGCGCACAGGCGCTTCGGCGTAGCGGTCGAAGACCTGGTCAGCCACGGCGCCCAAATGCTTCTTGAGCGCGTCCACGACATCGGCGCCCAGACTTTCGGCGGCTGTGATCTGGCCGCGGAAGATGAACGATCCCCGGCCCAGGCCGCGTTTGAGTTGATGCTGCAGCTCGCCGGCCAGTTTGGCCGCCCGGTCAGACTGCCCCGTGCAGTAATCGCGCACTTCGTCATCGGGGTCATTGCGATAGCGCTGCACAATCTCGCGACAGCGATAGATTTCGGCTACTTTGTCGCCAATTTCCGGCGCGCTGCGTCCCAGCACAAAAATCGTGTGCTTGCTGCTGTGCTGCCTGGACTCGTCCATCAGGCGACCGCGCGTCGCCTCATAGTCGGTGGGGTCAACCAGTTCGACGATGCTCTGGATCGTCTCACGCTCGCCAGCCAGGCTGGCGACCAGCGCGCCGAAAGCCGCCTTTAGCCCCGTGGTAATGGTGAGCGAGTCGTGCAAGCGCGCCGCAGGCAGCGGGCTAAACGCCTCGCGCAGTGCTTCATTCTGAATACGGCGGGTCTCGATGGTGCGCAGCGGAATCTGAGCGCGTTCCTGGTCAATATCGTTGAGCCGCTCGCTGAAGAAGCAGAGATTGCCATCTTTTTCGCCAAACGGCACCATGCCATCCTCAATCAATGCCTTGATGGCAGCTTCCACTTCGTCTCGGCGTGATGACACCTCCACCCCGGGGTGTATCAGGCTGGCCACGTTCTGCGCGGTGACCGGCAT
>CAZEPA010000570.1:0-3088 GCA_964513955.1 uncultured Anaerolineae bacterium
GACGCGGCCGCGCAGGCCATCGTGGCGTCCGCCTTTGGCTTCCAGGGGCAAAAGTGCTCGGCCTGCTCGCGCGCCATCCTGGTGGAAGAGGTATACGATGAGGTGGTAGACAAGGTGGTGCGCCAGGCACAGAAGATCACCGTTGGCCCCACGGTTGACCCCACCCATTGGATGGGGCCCGTGGTAGATGCCAAGGCGTATGCCAAGATGTGGGAGTACATTGAAACCGGAACGCAAGAAGGCAAACTCCTGCTGGGTGGCAAACCCCTGAGCGACAATCCCACCAACGGCTACTTCGTTCCGCCGACCATCTTTGGCGACATTGACCGCAACGCCCGCCTGGCGCAGGAAGAGATTTTTGGGCCGGTCCTGGCTTGCATCAAAGCCAAATCGTTTGAAGATGGGATGGATGTGGTGAACGGCACCGAGTACGGTCTGACCGGCGCTATCTTCACCCGTCGTCGCGACCGCCTGGAGGCCGCGCGTGAAGACTTCCACGTGGGCAACCTGTACTTCAACCGCAAATGCACCGGCGCGCTGGTCGGCGTCGAGCCGTTTGGCGGCTTCAACATGAGCGGGACCGACTCCAAAGCAGGCGGCGCGGATTACCTGCTCCTGTTTACGCAGGCCAAAGTCATCAGCGAAGCGCTCTAAACACCAAACGCTGAATGCGGAATGCTGAACGCTGAACACTGAATGCGGAAAACGGAATATCACGTAGCATGTTCAACGTTCAGCATTGGCATCAGCGAAGCGTCATAAACACGGAATGTTGAACGCTGAACACGCCCTGCGACATTCAGCGTTCAACGTTCCTCATGCATCATTTCTGCGAGGTTTCATGGCACCACATCAACTTGCTGTGCGCGTCCGCACCACGACTGAAGGAATCGGCCGCGGGGAGCCGCAGCCGCATCTGTACGGCGTCACCCTCAAGGAATTACACGGGGATGGCGATGACCGCCAGATCTTCCGCGAGATCATCCGCAGCACGGATGAATTTTTCGCGGAAGGCTTCGGCCAGCTCAGCTACGCGCTGATGTACCCTGGCTCGGCCAAGGCCTGGCACTTGCATCAGCAGCAGGTGGATTGGTGGTATGTACCCATCGGCGCGTTAAAGCTAGCCCTGCACGATCTGCGGCCAGACTCGCCCACCTATCAGCAGACGCAAGAGATTCTGCTTGGTCCGGATTACGGGCACCGCGTCGTGAAGATTCCACCCGGCGTCGCGCACGGCTGCAAGGTGCTGGGCGGCGTCACCCACCTGTTTTACGTCACGTCCAACGTGTACAATCCCGCCGACGAAGGCCGCATCCCGCACGACGATCCGGGCATCGGCTACGATTGGCTGGCGCTGCCACCCATCAAGTAGGCGTTTCGTGGCGCAGCCGGCGCGTGACGAAGCGCAGGCTCTGTTCAAAGAGGATGGCGAGGAAGGCGACGGCCAGGACGCCGGCCCAGATCTTGTCGCTGTAATCCTGGCTGATGCCTTCACGGATCAGCGCGCCGAGGCCCCCGGCGTCAAAAAAAGCGGCCACGGTAGCAATGGCGATCGTGGAGATGGCCGCGATGCGCACGCCGGCCAGGATGATGGGCAGCGCCAGCGGCAGCTCCACCTGCCAGGTGATCTGCCACACGCTCAATCCCATCCCTCGCGCCGCTTCCAGCACCGCGGCATCCACGCTGCGAATTCCCACCACGACATTGCGCACCAGGATGGCCTGGCAGTAGACCACCAACGCCACGATCGTCGGCCAGAAGCCCAGGCCCATGACGGGAATCAACAACACCAGCAGGGAAACACTGGGAATGGTGTAGAGCACGCTGAGAACGCTCATCACCGGGCCGTAGACGCGCGGCCGCCGTGCAAGGAAGATGCCGAGCGGCAGCGCGACGGCCACGGCCAGCAGCAGCGCAACCAGCGTGATGACCAGGTGCTGCTGCATCGCAAGCAGGACTTTGGCCGGATTCTTCAGCAGGTAAGCCATGATTAGCGCTCTGGGGAGGCAGAACCGCGAAGGTGGGCGCGCACCGCGGCCAGATCGGCCTGGCCCACCAGCGCGCCACCGGCGTCTACCACCGGCAGCGCGTCACACGCGGAGCGCAGCAAGCGGGTCAGCGCATCGCTCATCGAATCATCGAGGCTGAGGGTGTCGTCAGCCTGCGCGGCCGTGCCTGGCCGCAACGGCTGCACGATGTTGCGCACCGTGACCAGACGTAGCAGGCGCATCATGTGACGCGCGCCGATCAACTGCGCCACGAAGTCGTTCGCCGGCTGCGTGATGATATTGAACGACGTGTCGTACTGGATCACGCGGCCGCGGTCCATGATGACCAGCTTGTCAGCCAGGTGCAGCGCCTCCTCCACATCGTGCGTAACAAAAAGCACCGTCTTGTGGGTGCGCTGCTGCAAAGCCAAGAACTCCTCTTGCAGCCGCGCGCGGGTGATGGCATCTACGGCGCCGAACGGTTCATCCATCAACAGGATGTCAGGGTCAGCGGCCAGCGCGCGGGCGATGCCCACGCGCTGCTGCTGTCCGCCCGACAGCTGCGCCGGATAGCGGCCGCGATATTCAGCGGCGGGCAGGCCCACCACGTCCATCAACTCCTCCACACGCTGCTGCACGCGGCGGGCCTCCCAGCCGAGGATCGTGGGGACCGTGGCGATGTTCTGCGCCACGGTCCAGTGCGGAAAGAGGCCGATGTGTTGAATCACGTAGCCGATGCGCCGGCGCAGATCGTTGACGGGCAGCGTTTGCACATCTTGCCCTTCCACAATCACCTGTCCCCGTGACAGCTCGATCAGGCGATTGACCATTTTCATCAGCGTGGTTTTGCCCGAGCCAGACGTGCCGAGGATGACGACGATCTTGCCCGCGGGAATCTCCAGGCTGACGTCATCCACCGCAGGCGCGCCCGCCTCCCCATATCGCTTACTCACGTGGTCAAAGACAATTGCATTCATCCAATACTCATCATCTTGCGCTCTGGAGTGCGGCGACACGTCGCCGCACGCCAAAAACAGGCGACCGTCGCCCCACACCAACTAATGCGGTACTTCACCCGCCCCATTTCCATCAAGAACGCC
>CAZEPA010000571.1:0-3088 GCA_964513955.1 uncultured Anaerolineae bacterium
TCGGCCCTCAACTTTCGGTAAAACCCCTCATCACGCCCCTGGCGGCTGCGGTGCAGGCTCCGCCTGATATGGCGTTGTCAGCCGACTATCAGCAAGCCTTAGAGACCAGCCGCCAACTGATGACTCAGTTTGGCGATCAATTCAACTTGCTGTCCTTCCTGGCGAATGGCCTGTTGGGCGTGCCCAGCCTCGCCGGCGGCGAGGCCGCGGGCCAAAACCAGATTGGCAGCGCCCTGCGTGTTGAGGTGCCATCGGTTGGCGCCCTCGCCGGCTGGTTGACGCTCTTGATGATCCTCAGCGTTGTCATTGGTGCAGTCTATCTTGTGCTGATTGCGCAGCACCTGCGCGCGGCGCCTTTTGCGCTGCCCGCGCTCGCGCGCAGTTTTGTGCGCACCCTGGGCCGCTTGTTGGTCTTCACGCTGTTGATCGGCCTCCTGCTCTTGGCGGCCAGCCTGCCACTTGCCTTGCTCTCGGGACTGTTGGCGCTGGCGGGCGGCGTGACTGGCACCTTGTTGGCAGTATCGTTGATCGTTTTTGTCGGTTGGTGGGTGCGTTTGGGTTTCACGTTCATCGTGCCCGCCATGGTGTTGGATGAAGTCGGCGTCCGCCACAGCATCTGGCGCAGCATCAACCTGGTGACACATAATCTGTTCAGTACGATGGGGCTGGTCATCTTGCTCAGTCTGATCGGCAGCGGTTTCAGCCTGGTGTGGCAGCGCCTGGCCGGCGCGCCGCTCGGCGTGGCGATTGGCATCTTGGGCAATGCGACGCTGGGCACCGGACTGCTAATCAGCGTATTCATTTATTATCGCGATTGCGTGCGGCGTTGGCAAGCCAGGGTCGCCAATCGAGCGGCCGCGTAAGCGCGCAGGCGTGGGTCATAGAACTGCCGCGCAAACAGGGCGCAAGTCATAGAAAAGCCGCAGGAGATAGACGAGATGGCAAGTAAACAAAACGGAATCAATGGTAATCGGCCTGAGACGCAATACGAAGCCAGTGATATTCAGGTGCTTGAGGGTTTGGAGGCAGTGCGCCGCCGCCCCGGCATGTACATCGGCGGCACGGACAGCAAAGCGCTCCATCACATGGTCAACGAGGTCACCGATAACGCGGTGGACGAGGCCATGGCCGGCTACTGCACGCACATCGAAGTGGTGATCCATCCAGACGAAAGCGTCAGTGTCATTGACGACGGTCGCGGCATCCCTGTGGGCATTCAGCCGCAAACCGGCCTGCCTGCCGTGACGGTGGTATTGACCAAACTGCACGCCGGCGGCAAGTTCGGCGGAGGCGGTTACAAAGTGTCGGGCGGTTTGCACGGCGTCGGTGTGTCCGCGGTCAACGCACTTTCCGAGTGGTTGGAAGTGCGGGTTCGCCGCCACGGTCATATCTACCACCAGCGCTTTGAACGCGGCGTGCCCGTCACCGAACTTGAGATCATCGGCGATGTGCCGGAAGATGAAACGGGCACGACCGTCACTTTCTTACGCGACTCAACCATCTTCGAGGTGCTGGAGTATCGTTATGAGGCGCTGCTGCAGCGCTTCCGCGAGATGGCGTTCCTCAATCGCGGCCTCAAGATCACTTTCGTAGACGAGCGTGGGGCATTTGATAAGCAGGGTCGCCAAGTCGCCTATCCCCACAGCATGACCTTCTACTTCGAAGGCGGCGTGAGCAGCTTCGTGCGTTATTTGAACAAGAACCGGGCCGTGCTGCACGAGCCGATCTATGCGCAAAAGGAGATGGATGGCACGCAGGTGGAAGTCGCCGTGCAGTACACGGACGGGTACAACGAATCCACGTACAGCTTTGCCAACACCATCAACACGCCGGATGGCGGCAGCCACCTGACCGGCCTGCGTTCGGCGCTCACGCGTTCCCTCAACGATTTTGCGCGTAAGATCAGTTTCATCAAGGAAGGCGACGCCAGCTTCACCGGTGAGGACACCAAAGAGGGATTGACCGCCATCGTCAGCGTCAAGCTGCCCGATCCACAGTTCGAGAGCCAGACGAAAGTCAAGCTGCTCAATGCCGAAGTGCGCGGGCAGGTCGAATCGGCCGTTGTGGAAGCGATGAACGCGTGGATGGAGCAGTTTCCCAAAGAGGCCAAGTCTATCGTGGAGAAGTGTCGCACCTCGGCGCGCGCGCGTGAAGCGGCCCGTCAGGCGCGCGACCTGGTCTTCCGCAAGAGCGCGCTGGAAAGCATGACCTTGCCCGGCAAGTTGGCCGACTGCTCCGAACGCGATCCGAGCAAAGCGGAGCTGTACATCGTCGAAGGCGACTCTGCCGGTGGGAGCGCGAAGCAGGGGCGCGACCGCCGGTTCCAGGCCATCTTGCCTTTGCGCGGCAAGATTCTGAATGTCGAGAAGGCGCGGCTGGATAAGTCGCTTGCCAACCGGGAGATCCAGGCCCTGATCACGGCGCTGGGCACGGGGATTGGGAACGATTTTTCGCTGGACAACCTGCGCTACGGGCGGGTCCTGATTATGAGCGTGGATGGCGAAGAATTGACCTTCGTCAAAGACCCCGCCGGACGCATCTGCGCCGAACGGGTAGGGCCTTTTATTGACCGGCTGTGGGAGACAGGCGCGAATCCGTCAGCCTATCAAGTCCTCTGTTTCGACCCGGCATCGGGTCTGGTGCGCTTCAAGGCCATCAAGGCGGTTCTGCGTCACGATCACGATGGTCCGCTTTATGAGATCAAGACAGCCTACGGCCGGCGTGTGCGCGTCACCGGTGAGCACAGCGTCTTCGTGGCCGATGCCGATGGCAAACCGATTCTCAAGCGCGGCGATGAGGTGCACCCCGGCGACCTCCTGGTCGCGCCTGGACGCCTGCCACTCACGCAGCCGGCGCCGGCGCAGCTCGACCTCCTGGAGGCTTTCCTGGCGTTGGACGAGGCCCTGGATACAGACCTGGTCGTGCGCGGCATCGGCGTCGAAGCGTGGTATAAAGCCACGGTGCGGAATGAATATGCCGATGCGCCGCAGATGGTGGAGCAGCGAGTGACGATTCCGCTTGACGTTGGCAACCTGCTCAAGGCGCAACGCCAGGCCCTGGGCTTGAGCCAGGCTGCAATTTGTGATGC
>CAZEPA010000572.1:0-3082 GCA_964513955.1 uncultured Anaerolineae bacterium
GCACGAGATCGCTGGCATGATGTATTCCTCATAGCGCGTCGACCGCGCCCTGCTGGACGCCCTCCCCGCCGTCGGCCGCACTTGCTGGCAGACGGTGATCACGTTTTGTCTCGTTTTGGGCTTTACCAGAAGCGGCAGGCCGCTGCACATTCAGTGCAGTTACCCATCACGGCCTCTGATCAAGCTCATCACGTTATATGAACCCAAGCCCGATGAGTGGATTGATTTCAGCGTAAGGAGAGAGCGATAATGAACGATACAGGTCGGAGCGAAAGGTTAGCTGAACGCAGAGTGACCTATACCCTGGATGTAGATGGCCAGCTCTTTGTCATTGAAAACGTGCCGGCGCGGGTCAATGTGGAGACAGGGGAACAACTCTTTGCGCCGGACACGGTCGAACAATTGCAGGCGCTTGTGTGGCAACGCAGACAGCCTGTCCGCATGATGCAGGCGCCGGTATACGAATACGCCTGATGCGGGCTCGCTCGAAACAATATCATCGCTGTGATGATATTCTGCAAGATATCCACGTGCTGCGCTTACCAGACCCACCCCTGACCGTGCGCCGCCTCGACCGCCGGCTGATGGCTATCGCGCCGATCCTTGGCCGCTACGCGTGGGAGACGGTGGTCACGTTGGAACGGCGAGGCAGCGCAGCCGCGGTGACAGGCTGCTGGCGATCCGAAGGAAGTGAACTCAGGAGGCGCCGCCTACACGCCCGACATCTGCCGGATCGCGGACGCGCGCCAACCATGGAATCGCATCGAAATCACCATCGAAGCTGACAATCACATCAACATCGAGCTCGCGGCAGGTCAAAGCCATCAACGCATCATGGTAGTTGAGCTTTCCCTGGTGCTGACGGCACAGCGCCAGAATCTCCGAGAAAAGGCGCTCACCAGCCCCAGAAATCCAGGTGATCGCTTCGGCCGGAATCAACGCCAGCAACCCGTCCAGCAAGCGACTGAATTGCTCAGAACGCCTTTGCTCCTCGGCCCGTCGTCCGACCACACCCAACGCTTCATTGATGACGCAGTCGAAGTACACCTGCTGCAGTCCGGCAGCCAGAATCGCATCGCGCAACGAGAGCGCATGTGCGTGCCATTTGTCATGCTCATCCGCCAGCGCCACAACTACCGATGTGTCAATGGCTGCCGTTGTCATCGTACAATGCCTCGGAGTCGGTCAGGGCATCGCCGCCCAGGGCGACCAGCCCTGTCAGTTGCAGCAGCGTATCGGTCGGCGCAAGACGTAATTCGATGTGGGTTGCGGCTCTGGCTTCGGCAGGGGACCGTTCCGCGCGTTGTTCAAGAAAGCGGGCAAAATCGAGCACCTCGGCCCGGCGGCGTTGTGACAGTCCGGCCAGTGTCCGCAGCAGTTCCGGCTCGATCCTCATCACCAACGAATTGGCATCTGCGTGGGTTGCAGCTTGCATCTTGGTCTCCTGAAGGATTACTCTTAGTAAAAACCCCCCTGGTTAGCGCAGGTTCAAGGCCTGCGCAGGCCGCCGCAGTCGGCGACTCTTCGCCAAGGGTCAAAAAGCCGGGTGGCTTTGTGATTGCACAAGGATCCTACTACGAAACAGCGTCCCTGTCAAGTCTTTTTTGGCCCTCAGTTTGACGTCAAAGGCCAATCTGCACAACTCGGGGGAGGCTTTTCGGCGGCTGTTGGCTGCCTTGCCGGGGATGTAGGCGGGGAACAGGGGGCAACGGTCAGCGGTCAGCCGTCAGCGGCCGGGGGCTTGGCGCGGGATGGGAGGTGTGCTAGAATAAGCGCGTCAGCGGAGTGCGTGGACGGATCTATCAAGGAGCCAAAGAACGATGGAAACCCTATATCAGACAGTTGACCGTGCTGGCATTTCTATCCCGCTTGAAGTCATTCGCGGCTATGGCTTGCCGGAGGGTACTCGTATTGCCATTTCCCTGCAGAAGGACGACATTCGTGTTACACCTGCTGAACTGAGCGTTGAAGAGATCGAGAATCGGGCGTTGCGCTACGTATTGAAAAACGTGGGTGACGCGGTGAGCATCGGCCCGCTGCAACGCACAGCAACAGGCCAATGGCTGGCGCCAGTATTGGAGGCCGCTACAGGCCAGGTCATCGGCCAGCTTTGCTACACAGCGGCCGGGCTGCTAGTTGCCAGCCAATCCACCCCGGTCGCAGAACTTCTCGGAGTGCGCGATGCCGCTTGACGTGCCGCTGCTGCGGCAAGAGCACCCCTGGACTTGTTTGCCGGCCTGCATCAGGATGGTACTGGCGTATCGTGGCCGATTGATCGAGGAGGCCACAATCGCCGCTGCGTGTGGCACGGCGCCGTTGCGAGGGACACAACCGGAGAAGGCCGTCGAGGGCGTGCAGCAGCTTGGCTATCACGCGCTGTGGTTCGAAGACGCCGCTCTGTCCCGGCTGCAAGATCTGATCGCGCACGACTGGCCGGTGATCGTCTTCTTGCGCGCTCGTGATCTGCCGGCCGGAGGGCACGGGTTGCACGGCGTCGTTGTCGCCGGCGTCGAGAGCGACAACGTGATCATCGCGGATCCTCAATCCAACAGCCGCTACACCATGGCGCGCAAGCAGTTTCTCTCTGCTTGGGAAGCGCTGGATGCGCAAGGCATGGTGGTCTGGTTATAGACCAGCCCACCCCCACGGCGCGAGATTCATCGAGTACTGCGCCCCGGTGGTTGGGCGGTCTTCCTGGAGCCGTTGATCCACAACCCCATCCTGGAGGGCTACCGCCGCCTGACGCCACACCTGCACAGCCCCACCGAGCACGCCCTGAGCATGGGGCAGGTAGCCGTGGATGGGCAGTCACTTCCACGCCTGCAGTCACCGCGAGTTCACCCTCTTCTCCGTCCTGCCGGTGTTGGCGGCCACCCTCAGCGGTCGCCGCGGCGCGTGGGCCGCCTGGCAGCAGCGCCTCCAGCGCATCGCCCGCGCCCTGCTGCACGCCCTCCCCGCCGTCGGCCGCACCGGCTGGGAGACAGTGATCGTCGGACGCCCCCATTCGTGAAATTCGAGTCATTCGTCGCAAAAAGCAGGATGCCGGCTGCCGGGGTGCATTTCAGTTTCGGGGCGTAGTCCA
>CAZEPA010000573.1:0-3071 GCA_964513955.1 uncultured Anaerolineae bacterium
TGGGCACCCGGATCTGGGAATTAGCCGATGGCACGCGCACGCCAGACGACATTGCCGCGGTGTTGACCGCCGAGTACGAGGTGGACCTGCCCGACGCGCAGAAACACACGGCGCGTTTCTTGGGCGAGTTGCACGCGCGCGGCCTGTTGACCTGGGCGTGACGCGTGGTTAGCCTGACGCTCGGCCTGGCGGGGCAGGGCGTGCGCCTGGAGTTGGCCCCAGCCCTGGCGCCCATGCTGCTGCAGCACGATCCGCTGGCGCGCTTTGTCGCAGACGCCCCGATCGCCTACACCGTGCGCCTCAGTCTGGCTGACGACAGCCAGCCGACTCTTGCACCGGTCGTTGAGCATGTGGCCTACGGCGCGGCAGAGGTTACATTCGAGCTGGCGCAGGTGACCGGCCGGCTCGACTGCCGTCAACGCCTGCTGACGGCCGAAGTTCGCTGCGCTGAGCAGGCAGCCGGGGGGCTGCGCCGTGTGCTGATGTACGTGGGGCAGTTGATTGCGTTGGATGCCGGCGGCATCTTGCTCCGGGCCGCGGGCATTATTTTGGATGGACGCAGCTATGCCTGTTTTGGGCCTTCTGGCGCCGGCAAAACCACGTTGATGCACCTGGCGCTTGATGCGCAACTACCCGTGCTGGGCGACGAAGCCGTCTTACTCATTCCCCAGGGAGGTGACTGGTTCGTTCACTCATTTCCGTATTGGGAACCGGGCGTGCGCCAACGACGTGCGCAGGCCAGGCCCCTGGCCGCGCCGCTGGCAGGCCTTATACACCTGGTGCAGGCCTCCAGGAATGCCTTGCACCCTCTGTCGCCGGGGCAGATGCTCCTGCGCCTGTTGGACACCGAGAATGTCCCCCTGGCCGCCGCGACGGACAGTCAACGGTGGCTGGATGCCAGCACAGCCTTGACGCAGGTTGTGCCGGGATACGACTTGTGGTTTCGGCCTGACCCGGCTGTGTGGCAAACGCTGCACGAACTCACCGGTTTGTCATTGGCTGTGTCACGTTCAATTGACCTTTCAACTTTGGGAGAAGCATTATGATTCACACACCAGCTTTATCATCGTCTACAACCGTACCGCCCGCGCCGGCCCCCACCGCACGGCGCCCCTTTCAAGCTCCGCAGATTGTAATCGAGCGCGAGCTCAAATCCCTGGCGCAGGGCATCGGGCCATTTAGCGGCACACCCTGATTCTGCCCGCGCCGCATTGAACGAACCAACAGACTTATGCCGCCGGTTTTGACTGCCGTAGGCGGCCCAGAACCGGCGGCATTGGTTTCGACAAATGGCATTGACCGTGGGGAAGAGGAAGACAACGATGAGCCGGTATTGGCGATTAGGACTATCTTGCTTGATCGTTCTCATCGCTGGCGTCACGTTCAGCGTCGCCAGTGCCGACAGCGAATCACCCGTGGTGAGCGTAACACACGCCGATTCCGCGGGGGTCTTTCTGCGCGTCCAATCACCGGCGGTCAGTCCTGTTCCTGTCCCCGGCGCTTCCCCCTACGCGCGGCTCACGGTCCCCGAAGCGCCGTCCATGGCGCAGCCGGGCGCGCCCGCGCTGCCTTACGTGATCGCTTCGCTTGCCATGCCTGCGCAAGGCGAAGCCGCCGCGGTGACAGCCGCCGATTGTACGCTCATTCCCGGCCAGTGGCGCCTTCAGCCTGCGCCCAAGTGGTCGCTCGCAGCTTCTGGGCCTGACGCCAGGCAGCAGTGGCTGGAAGATGGCGCGCCCTGGCAGCAGACCTACGCGGAAGACCCCGCGATCTATGGCTCAGCGGTCCCGTTCCCACCGGCGCTCGTGGAGTTGAGCAGCCCGCAGACGATGCGCGGACGCCGTGTGGTGCAGGTGCGCGTCTATCCCTGGCAGACCATGCCGGCGTCCGGGCATCTGCGATTCTGCCGCACGATCGAGGTGCGCGTGGCGTTCTCCCAGCTCGCCGTGACGGAGACTCCCGCCGCGCCGGCCGACCCTGAATTCGACGCGCTGCTGGCCGATCAAGTTCTCAATTGGCCGGTTGCACGGGCCTGGCCCCAAGCGGCGGCGTCCCCATCGGCCGCGCCTCCCCCCGCGCTGCCCTGGCAGACCGGGGTGCGTATCACGGTCGCCGGGGCCGGACTCTACCGCGTCACCTACGCGGACCTGGCCGGCCTGAATGTAGCGGTGGGCAATCTCGATCCGGCCACCTTGCGCGTTTTCTACCGTGATCAAGAGCTCTCCATCGAGATCGTCGGCGGCGACGACGGCGCGTTCAACCCAGGCGACGAAATTCGCTTCTACGCTGCGCCGCAGCGCAGCCGCTACGGGACGACTTCGGTCTACTGGCTGACCTGGGGAGGCGCGCCCGGCCTGCGCATGAGCGTCCAGGATGCCGCGCCGTCAGGTTCCACGCCAGAGACCACTACCTACACGCGCACCCTGCACCTTGAACAACAGACCGTCTACCTGGGAACGGCCTTCGTAGACAAGGACGTGGACCACTGGTTCTATGACGATGTGTTCGTCTATCCCGGGCATGCCACCGACGTCGGCTCCTTTCCCTTCAGCGCGCCGGAATCAGCCAACGAGCCGGGCGTGACGGTCACGGCGCGGGTGCTGGGCGGGCAAACCGAGGGCGCGCCCGACCGCTGGTGGATGCGGCTGTGGTTGAATGGGCAACCGTTCACCAACGATGGCTATGGCTGGAATGGCTACGGGCCGCAAACGGTCTATACCGCCAGTGTGACGCTGCCGGCGGCCGTTGTTTCCACGACCAACACCATCACGCTGGAAACGTCCCTGGCGCGAGTCACGGGCAGCACGGCCTATTGGATCAACCCTGATTGGTTCGACGTGCGCTACCGGGCCAGACTGCGCGCCGCGGCCGGGCGCCTGGATATCCAGCAGGCCTTGCCGGGCAGACAAACCTTCGTGGCCGGCGGCTTTGCCAGCGCCACCGTGTGGGCCTATGATGTCAACGATCCCTTACACCCGCGGCAGCTCAGCGGGTTGACCAGCGTCCAGCAGGGCGACGAGTTCACGCAGCGCTTCGAAGCCGCCGGCGCGCACTTCCTGTTGAGCGAGACC
>CAZEPA010000574.1:0-3067 GCA_964513955.1 uncultured Anaerolineae bacterium
CCAGTTCCTCGTGCTCCCCTACTCCGGCTTGCCTGACCGCACCGATCCCCGCGCCACGCTGTGGGCCGCCAAAGACCTGGGTATCACGCGGATCATTGGCTGGGATGCGGTCATTGGCCTCAACCCGCTGCTGCATCGGGGCAGCCTGCTCGTGCCAGACGATTTCATTGACTGGACGCGGCATCAACCAACGACCTTTTTTGAACGGCGGGGTCTAGGCTATTTGCCGCAGATGCCGGCTTTTTGCCCGCAGTGTCGCCAGGCGCTCTTGCACGCGCTGCCCAGCGCGGCGGCGCTGGGCGTCTATCTCGGCTTCGACGGTCCCCGCCGCGAAACCGCGGCCGAGGCGCGTCTGTTTCGCGCCTGGGGCAGCGATGTGCTCGGATTGAATCTTGTACCCGAAGTCATCCTGGCCAAAGAACTAGAACTTTGCTTTGTCGGCCTGACCACCGTAGTGGAGCCAGGCGCCGATCGCCTGTCGGACGATGGGCAGGCGGGTGCACAGCCATCGGTCAGCGGTGAGCACAGCGGCGAATTCCGGCTGGCCTTGCGCCGTGTGCTGGAGGCGTTGCCGGGCATCGCAGCGGCCCTGCAAGGCCCGCGTACCTGCGCGTGCGGCCAGAGTCAGGCTGGGTCACGCAGCCGCGGGGCGCTGGGCGACGACTGGAAAACCTGGTTTTGACTCACCGAGCAGAGGCGAGGACGCCATGATACCTGACAAACTGGGAACTGAACTGATCGCGGCTGGCCGCACCCTGGTGACGGCTGGTTGGGTCATGGGTCGCGGCGGCAATATGAGCGCGCGCGTGGCGGACGTCGTGTACATCACCGCCCGCGGCGCGGCGCTCGACAAGCTGGAATTGACTTCTTTTGTCGCCGTGGACACAGCCACTGGCCTGGTTCAAGAGGGTGGAACGCCTTCGTCCGAACTGCCGATGCACCTGGCGGCGTATCGCTGCGATGCTGCGATTGGGGCGGTCATTCACACCCACCCGCGCCATGCCATTGCCTGCGGCGTGGTGGGCCTGGAGGTGCCGGCGCTGACGCCCGATTTCTATGTGCACGTGGGCGAGTGGGCGCCCCTGGTGCCCTATCTGCAACCGGGCAGCGCGGCGTTGGCCCTGGCTATCGCCGCGGCGATTTCACAAGCGCCCGGCATTCTGCTGCAGAATCACGGCTTGCTCACCGTTGGCCGCGACGTGGATCAGGCGTTACTGCGCAGCGGTCTGATCGAAGAGGCCGCCAGTATCCTCCTGTTGGCGCACAGCACCGCGCGTCCGGTACACACCCTCAACCGTGAGGCGCGCAAAGGCCTGCAAGCAATCCGCTACGCGCTCAATCGCTAACCCACAATCTGCGCGCACGCCAACCCACAATCTGCTCAGGGCAAGAAGAAAAAGGCCAGGGCGACGATGGCGTACAGGGCCAGGAGTTGCGCGCCTTCTAGCCAATTCGATTCACCATCCAGCGACACCAGGGCCGCAATCAACGCCGCCGCAAATAACGCAATAATCTCAAACGGATTGAAAACCAGGGTCAGCTCGCGGCCGAAAAGCAGGCTGATGAAGACCAGGAGCGGGGCCACGAACAGGGCAATCTGCAGACTGGAGCCAATCGAGATGCCCAGGCTGAGGTCCATCTTGTTCTTGAGCGCCACCTGCACTGCAACCAGATGCTCGGCAATGTTACCCACCAACGGAATGACGATGATGCCCAGGAAGAATTCGGAAACGCCCAGGGCCGCCACGGTTGGCTCCACGGCGCCGACCAGGATTTCGCTCAACCAGGCGATGAAGACGGTGGACACGCCGAGCACCAGCAGCGACTTGCGCACACTCCACACCGGACCGCTGTGTGGGCTGTGGCTTTGATGATCTTTGCTGTCATCCTCCTGCCGGAAACTGAAGAGAATGCCAAACAGGTAGATCACGATCATGACGACGGCGACCCACAGGCTGAGCGCGTCCACCGAGAGGGGATGAGCGCGATCGGTGCTGAAGGAAAAGAGCGAAGGAATCGCCAGCGCGGCTGTAGCCAGCAAGAGCTGCGTGGCATTGACCCCCGCCAGGCTGCGGTTGAAATGCTGCCGCCCGTGCTTCAGCCCCCCGACTACCAGGCTGAAGCCCAGAATGAGCAGCATGTTGCCAATAATCGAGCCCGTGATCGAAGCCTTGACCAGATCGAATAGTCCGGCGCGCAGAGCAAAAATGGTGATAATCAATTCAGCCGCATTGCCCAGGGTGGCATTGAGCAATCCACCCACGCGTGGGCCGGTATGCACCACCAGGTGCTCCGTGGCCTCGCCCAACAGCCCAGCCAACGGGACAACGCCCAAAGCCGATACGGCGAAAACTAATAATGGGTTCCAGTGCAGCAGCTCCCCCAGAATGGCCAGCGGTACGAATACCAGCAAGACAGTCAAATACTTCATCGCAATATCCTCCATGGTTTGGAACGTGGGAACGTGGAAACGTTGGCGCTATTTCTTGCGCGCGCAGTAATCCAAACCCTGGCGCGCCTGCGGAATATCCGGGTTGATTTCCAGGGCTTTTCGGAGCCAGGGAACCGCGCTCTGGCAATCTTCTGGTTCCTTGTACAAATAAGACAGACCCAATTCGTAATAATACTCCGTCGTCGCCTGGTTCAGCGCGATGGCGCGTTCAAAATACTCAACCGCTTTTTCGTAGTTACGTCGCAAGTAATAGGCTACCGCTAAATGTCCATAGGCCGGCGCATACTCTGGATCCACTTGCAGCGCCCGCTCCAGAGAGATCACCGCGCGGTCTGGCGCGCCAGCCAGGATATGTCCCCAGCCCAACGCGTCATAGCCATCCGCGCTTTTCGGATTGACGTTCACCGCGCGCTGAAACTCGGCCAGCGCCTTTTCATAGTCGCTCAAGGCCAGGTAAACCCAACCCTTGCCAACGTATAGATAACCGAGCTTGGGATGCAGATCTATGGCCTTTTGATACGCGGTGAGGGCTTCATCACGTCGGCCCTGCTGATCAAGCACGTAGCCGAGATTGCGCCAGCCTTCGATGCTCTTCTCGTCGAGCTTCACTGCGGT
>CAZEPA010000575.1:0-3065 GCA_964513955.1 uncultured Anaerolineae bacterium
CCTGTGGCACCCGGTTGGGGTGCGGTCCCCGCGTGCCCGGCAGCCGGTCGATGAGCCCTTCGGCGCCGTAAGTCTGGAAGTTCCTTCTGATCTCGTAGAACTGCTGGCGCGAATAGCCCATCACCTTGCAGGCCCTCGAAACATTGGAAAGTTCGGATGCGAGTTCGAGCAACGACAGCTTGCGCCGTGCTATCTTCTTGTCCGTGGTCATGTTGGTCTCCCGGGAGGTTGAGGATTGAAGTCTGGAAACTCCATCCTAAACCGCTTCAGGAGCGGCATGGCCACACCGGCCCCGGGCGCGCTTGACTCTTGCGGTCCGCGCGCCCTACCGGCGGGCCAAACTGTCAGGCGAATACCATCTCAGGACAGTTCGGGCTTGGGATGGGTTGGCCGCGTAGTTCCACGGCAGCAGCTCGGCGACGCGGTTGATCGGATGATCGGCGATGCGTGTCAGGACGAGACGCAGGTAGGCTTCCGGGTCGAGGCCGTTGATCTTGGCGGTTTCGATGAGGGAGTAGATGGCGGCGGCGCGCTCGCCGCCTGCATCCGATCCGGCGAAGAGGTAGTTCTTGCGCCCGAGGGCTACGCCGCGGATCGAGCGCTCGGCGGCATTGTTGTCGATCTCGATGCGGCCATCGTGGAGGTAGCGGGTCAGCGCCTCCCAGCGGCTCATGGTGTAGCGCATGGCCTTGGCCAGATCGGACTTGCCGGAGAGTTTCGGCAAGGTGGTTTCGAGCCACGCCTTGAGACCGGCGGCGAGTGGCAGGGAATGCTGTTCCCGGCATCGTTGCCGCTCATCGGGCGGCTTGCCCCGGATCGTGTCCTCGATGCCGTAGAGCGCGCCGATGCGGTCGAGCGCCTCTTTGGCAAGAGGTGAGCCGGACTTGTGTTCATCGAAGAACTTGCGCCGCACATGGGCCCAGCAGGCGGCTTCCGTTGCCTGGCCCGCATCAAAGATGGCGTTGAAGCCGGCATAGCCGTCGGCGTGGAGAACGCCCTTGAAGCTCTTGAGGTGGGCGAAGGGATGCCCGCCTTTCCGGTCTGGAGAGTAGAAGTAGGCAGCCGCTGGCGGGCGCTCATCGCCGTGCGGACGCCCGTCGCGGACATAGGTCCATAACCTCCCGGTCTTGGTCTTGCCCATTCCGGGCGCCAGCACCGGGACTGGCGTGTCGTCGCCGTGCAGCACGCCGGAGGCCATGACCTCCCTGCGCAGCGCCGTCACCAGAGGGTCCAGCAAGGCTGCCGAGCGGCCCACCCAATCGGCGAGCGTCGAGCGTTCCAGTTCCACGCCCTCGCGGGCATAAATGCCGGATTGCCGGTAGAGCGGCAGATGGTCGGCATATTTGGCCACCAGCACATGGGCAAGCAATCCGGGGCCGGGCCTGCCCCTTTCGATCGGCAATGATGGCACCGGCTGCTGCACGATGGTCTCGCAAAGCCTGCAGGAGAGCTTCGGACGAACATGCCGGATGACCTTGAAAGAGGCCGGGACATATTCCAGCACCTCGGTGACATCTTCGCCCAGCCTGCGCATGGCGCCGCCGCAGTTCGGGCAGGTGCAGGCGGGCTCGTGCACCTCCTCCTGGCGCGGCAGGTGCTCCGGCAGCGGCTTGCGGCAGGGCTTCTCAACGAGAGCCTGAATGGATGCAGGCCGTTCCGTGGAGCGGACGCCTTCATTCTCGTGCAGTTCGTCGAGTTCCAGTTCAAGCTGCTCGACCTCGCGAGCAATCTTCTCAGAGGATTGGCCGAACTGCATGCGCCTCAGCTTGGCAATGCGGGCTTCCAGCTGGGCGATCTTCAGGGCATTCGCCTTGGCATCGGCCTTGAGCCCCGCATTCTCGCCAGCCAGCATGAGCACCAGCGCCTTCAGCCCATCGGCGTCTTCCGGCAAGTTCGCGAGGCCGATCTCCATGGATCGAACTGTAGAGGAAGCAGGGCCGATCCGCGCCCGCGCATTCTGCCGCGAGTCAAGCCGCCACAGTCATCCGGCAAGCTCCGGTCTTTGCGTGCGTATGGGCGCCCGCCAGTCGATGCCTTCAAGCAGATAACCCAGTTGCGCCGCCGTGATCGTCACCGCCTCGCCAACCGCCGCGGGCCAGATGAACCGGCCCCGCTCCAGGCGCTTGGCGAACAGGCACATCCCCTGGCCGTCGTGCCACAGGAGCTTGATCAGATCGCCGCGCTTGCCCCGGAACACAAACAGCTGGCCATCGTGGGGATCGCGCTTCAGCGTCTCCTGCACCAGCATGGCCAGGCCATCGAAGCCCTTGCGCATGTCGGTGTGTCCGGCCGCCAGCCACACCCGCGTGACCGCAGGGACCGGGATCATCGTCCGTCCAGAACCGCGATCACCCGCCTCAGAGCCTCTGGTTCAACCGGCCCCATCACCCGGATGCGGCGGTCCTGGCCAAGTTCGATCTCGATCACCCCGCGATCAACACCGGCAGCCGTTGCCGCATGTGCCAGCGCCGGCAGGACCACCGGCACAAATGCCGATGCCGCCGACTTGCGCCCGCTCTTCTTGCCAACAATCCCCGCCTCGCGCCGCCAGCGGAACACCAGGCTCGCCGCCGCCCCGTGCTTGCGCGCCACCGAAGAGACCGATGCAGCTTCCGTCTCCGCGACAATCTGCTTCCGCTCCGCCGCCGACCACTTCCTCCGGGTCTCGGCGACAACCGCAAAGCTCTTCTCTTGGCTATATCCAGACATAGGCACCGCATAGGTCCTGGGGTTCGTGACCACCGTCACCAGGACATAGCTTCAATCCTATCCGTAACGGCCCCGCAAGGCGGCCAAGACCGGACCGTTACTCCTGAATCCCATAGTCATTGAGATCTTCAGTGCTCAATTGATCAAACGCATTTTCCTGCCGCTCGTAATATATTTTGACATCCTCACGCAGTTTATCCTGCAACTCGAGTTGTATCATATCATTGGCATGAAGGTTCCACGGTTCAACGGGATTCTGCCTATTATTATTTATAGTCACTCTAGTAACAAACTTTTGCTCCGCATTTGTAATTATCTTACATAGCACACGGATATTTTGAAACACCTCAGCCCCC
>CAZEPA010000576.1:0-3056 GCA_964513955.1 uncultured Anaerolineae bacterium
GCCGGCCGCGCTCCTGCTTGACCTGGGCAGCACCAAACAGACCATCTGCCAGGCGCTGGCCCTGGCGCCCCCCGAATTGCAGGTGCTAGGCGGGCATCCGATGTGCGGTAAAGAAACGTCGGGACTGGAGGCGGCAGACGCAGCGCTCTACAAAGACCAAACGTTCGTGCTGTGTCCGCTGCCCCGCACCAGCGCCAGCAGCTTGGCCACGGGACTGGCGTTGATTGGCGCCGTGGGCGCCCGGCCGCTCCTGCTCGATCCAGCGCGCCACGACCGGCTGGCGGCAACGGTCAGTCACTTGCCCTACCTGGCGTCAGCCGCGCTGGTTCAAGTGGCCGCGCAGGTCGGCAGCGCCGACGATCGAGTATGGCAGGTCGCGGCCAGCGGATTTCGCGATACCTCGCGGTTGGCCGGCAGCGACCCGACCATGATGCTCGACATTCTGCTGACCAATGCCCCCGCGGTGCGCGCCGCGTTGACTGCCCTGCGCATGCAGCTTGAACAAATGGACGGCTGGCTGGCATCCGGCGATGAGACGGCCCTACACCAGGCCCTGCACGCGGTGCAGGCGCAGCGCCAGGCCCTGGCGCGCCAATCCCGGCGCACGCCTCTTGACGCACCGACCGACGCACGTTGATGTCCGCGGCCCCTGCGCGTGGCGCGCCGCCGTGAAGCAAAACCGGCAAGCCGCGGCGATCGTGTTCATCCGCAGCCTATTTCCGTGTGAGGAGAATTCAACCTTGCCTGTAACCGCGGTTTTGTTTGACCTGGGCGGCACCTTGCTGCACTACATCGAGCCGCACACCACCTTCCTGGAAGCCAACGTAGCGGGGTTAGCCGCAATGCACGGGTTTCTGCGCCGCGCCGGCTACAAGACGCCAGCTGGCCCTGATTTCGCGCGCGCCATCGGCCAGTTTGCGCGCGACACCAACCGCCAACTCGAAGCGGAGGGACGCGGCGCGTGCGTGGATGACACCTTTCGCCAGGCCCTGAGCTTGCTCGATATCAACGTCACGGCCGAGCACTGGCCCGGCGCGCTGTGGTCCTACTACGGCGTCATTCAGCGCTTCGTGCTGCCGGTTGCAGGCGAAGCGCGCGGTGTCTTGCATAACCTTAGCGAGGCGGGCGTGCAGCTTGGTCTCATTTCCAACACGTGGTGGAGTCCCACGCTGCACGATGCCGACTTGGGACGCGCCGGGATGCTGGAATACCTGCCTGTGCGGGTCTACTCATCACAGGCCGGATTCATGAAGCCGCGGGCAGAAATTTTTCAGCAAGCCCTGGCCGCCATGGGCGTCGCGGCTGGCGCCGCCGTCTATGTGGGCGACCGGCTGCTCGTAGACGTGGGCGGCGCACAGGCCGCCGGGATGCGCGGGGTGCTGATGGAGGTG
Source organism: uncultured Anaerolineae bacterium (assembly GCA_964513955.1). GTDB lineage: Bacteria > Chloroflexota > Anaerolineae > SSC4 > Amarolineaceae > Amarolinea. Next base: position 1,392 of record CAZEPA010000576.1, read on the forward strand.
GACCACCGCCGTGAGGAGAGCGATGACGTGCAACCTGCCGCGCGTCTGGCCGTAATTGACGAACTGCCGCCGCTCATCGCACGTTGGCAGCGCGAACCGTCGTGAGACAAGCAAAACGAGGACAGCACGCATGACGAGTTTAACCGTAAAACGGTCGCAGCCGCTGACCGGCCAGGTGCGCGTACCTGGCGACAAATCCATTTCCCACCGCGCGGTGCTCTTCGGCGCGCTGGCCGCAGGCGACAGCCGAGTTCGCGGCTACTTGCGCGGAGGCGACTGTCTGGCAACGCTGGAGTGTATGCGCCGCGTGGGCATCGAAATCGAAGAGATCAGCGCAGATGAGATAATCATTCATGGCAAGGGACTGCATGGCTGGCAGGAACCTCATCTGCCGCTTGACTGCGTCACCTCCGGCACGACCATGCGCCTGCTGGCCGGTCTCGTCGCGGGCGCGGGCATCTTCGCCGTGTTGACCGGCGGCCCGCAGTTGAGCCGACGCCCCATGGGGCGCGTAGCCGAACCGCTGCGCAAAATGGGCGCGACCGTGCTGGGGCGCGCCGGAGGCAGCCTTCCCCCGCTGGCGATTCAGGGCGGCAGCCTGCGCGGCATTGACTATCGGCTGCCGGTTGCCAGTGCGCAGGTCAAATCGGCAGTGCTGTTGGCCGGCCTCTTTACGCACGACCTGACTGTCGTGATCGAACCTGGCCCGCTGCGGGATCACACCGAGCGCATGTTGCGCGCAATGGGCGCGCCGGTGCGCACCCTGGCCGCCAAGGTGACCAGTGAAGCGCCAACCATTCCCCTGCAGCCGCTCGATTTGCGCGTTCCAGCCGATATGTCGTCGGCCGCGTTTCTACTGACCGCCGGCGTCTTGGTCCCAGGATCGCGCCTGACCCTGGAGAGCGTCGCGGTCAACCCCACGCGCTGCGGCCTACTCGACATTCTGCGCCGCATGGGCGCGGATCTGCGCCTCAGCGAGGAGGCTGAAGTTTGCGGAGAGCCGATCGGGCACCTGACCGCGGTGTCAAGTCCGCTGCAAGGCGTCACCGTTGCGGGCGAGGTCGTGGTGCGCGCGATTGACGAGCTGCCTGTGCTGGCGGTGGCAGCGACCCAGGCCGCAGGCGCTACGCTGGTGCGCGACGCCGAGGAACTGCGCGTCAAGGAGACGGATCGCATAGCCGCCGTCGTCGCCGAGCTGCGCAAATTGGGCGCGCAGATTGACGCGCGCGCGGACGGTTTTCTGATCGAAGGGCCCACGCCGTTGCGCGGCGCGGTCGTGGACTCGCACGGCGACCATCGGCTAGCCATGGCGTTGTGCATTGCCGGGCTGGTGGCCGACGGCGACACCACGGTCATGGACACCGATTGCATCGCCGATTCCTTTCCTGGCTTCGAGCGCCTGTTGGTCAAGCTGGGCGCGGTAATTGACGAATGAGGCAGGGGATGGGCGCAATTACGGCGACGGCTTCTCGCCTGGGCGTCATGGGCTGGCCCGTGGCACACTCGCTCAGCCCCGTCATGCAGAATGCAGCGTTGCGGGCTTTGGGCCTGCCATGGACTTACGACTTGCTGCCCGTGCAACCGCCCGACGACTCGACTGCGGTTCGACAGGCTCACCGCACGGGGCCTGAGCTTGTCGAAGGCCTGGCGGCCGCCGTGCAGGCC
>CAZEPA010000577.1:0-3054 GCA_964513955.1 uncultured Anaerolineae bacterium
CCTCGGCGAGGCCGATACGCAGCGTGGATTGCGCGGCGGCGGTGGAGGCCAACGTGCGCCAGATGTTCCCGGTGCTCAAGCAGGGCGTGCAGGCCGCGGGGTTGACCTTTGGCACGCCGTTCTTCGTTCAATACTGCCGCGTAGGCGTTCTCAACGACATCGGCGAGGCGCTTCAGCCCGATGTGGTGGTGCTGTTGATTGGCGAACGTCCGGGCCTAGGCCGCGCCGAGAGCATGAGCGCCTACATGGCTTTTCGTCCCAAGACCGGCGATACCGATGCCGACCGCGATGTGGTCTGCAACATCTTTGAAAATGGCGGCACCAACCCGCTGGAAGCTGGCGCCTTCGTCGTTCAGATTGCGCAGAAGATGCTCAAACACCAGGCGTCTGGCGTCAAGCTCAAGTTGATCAAGTAGAACGGGAGCAACCATGGGAATACTCGATCCATTATACGCCACGCCCCTGGCCGTCAGGATGATCCCCAACGTAGACCGAGGTTTGGCGGAACAGTTGGGCCTACGACCGGATCAGCGCTCGCTTGGCTTGATTACGGCCGACAACGATGACGCGACCTACGTGGCGATTGATGAAGCCACGAAGATGGCTGAGGTTGAGGTGGTTTACGCTCATTCCTTTTACGCCGGGGCCAAGCACGCGTCGGGCAAACTGTCGGGTGAAATCATCGCGGTGCTGGCCGGCGCCAACCCGGCCGAGGTGCGCGCTGGCCTGCAGGCGGCTGTGCAGTTCATGCAGAACGACGCCATCTGGTACTCAGCGAACGAGGACGCCTCCATCGCCTTCTTCCCGCACGTGATCTCACGCACCGGCTCTTACCTGTCAAAGGTGTGCAGCATCGCGGAGGGCGAACCGCTCGCCTACCTGGTGGCGCCGCCCATCGAAGGCGTCATTGCCCTGGATGCGGCGCTGAAGGCTGCGGCCGTGCGTATTGTCGCCTATACCGCGCCGCCTTCGGAGACCAACTACATGGGCGCCATGCTCACCGGCGACCAGCCAGCGTGCAAAGCCGCGGCCATGGCTTTTCGCGACGCCGTGTTGGAAGTTGCGGCCAACCCCCTGAAATACTGATGTGGAATAGACATAACTTTTTGGAGAACCACCTATGTCAGAAATTGCGATGATTGCCTTGGGCATGATCGAAACCAAAGGATTGGTTTCGGCTATCGAAGCGGCCGACGCCATGGTCAAAGCCGCCAACGTCACCCTGATTGGGTCTGAATTTATCGGCGGGGGCTACGTCACCGTGATGGTGCGCGGCGATGTAGGCGCGGTCAAGGCTGCCACCGATGCCGGCGCCGCGGCCGCGCAGCGCGTCGGTGAACTTGTCTCTGTGCATGTCATCCCGCGGCCGCACGGCGACGTGGAAATGATCCTGCCGCAAAAGGGCAAAGGCACGATGCCCGCGAGAGGGAAGTAGGTAGATAGCACAAAGTGCAAAATACAAAGTGCAAAACAGAGTGAGCGCCGTTTTGCACTCTGTACTATGTACTTTGCACTGACCGGGATTACACCATGCGCCAGGTTTTTACTGCGGTTGACATTCGACGGCTGCGCGAGCAGGGCACGCGGGTGCTGGTGCTTGGACAGGCTGATTTGATTTCGCCGGAGGCGTTGGACGTCGCGCGCGAGGCAAGAATCGAAGTGCATCGCACCGGCGCGGCAAGCGCGGCGCCGCCGCCTTCCGCTGGATTGCCGCCGCTCAAGGTGGTGACGCGCGGCACCGTCAGCCTGGAGCCGTTTGGCGAAGGACTGGCCACGCCAGGCGCTGACGTCCGCTTGAAGGATGTGATCACCAGCGACGACCGCACCCCGATGGCTGTGGGCTACATGAGCCTGGCGCGCGGCGAATTCCCCTGGACGCTGACCTACGACGAGATTGACGTCGTCCTGGAGGGCGAACTGGTGATTACGCGCGGTCTTGAGACGGTGCGCGGCGGGCCGGGCGATGTCATCTTCATTCCTAAAGGTTCTAGCATCACCTTTGGCACACCCAGTCGCGCGCGCTTCGTTTACGTCACCTACCCGGCGGACTGGAACAAGTAGCGCATGAATCCCAACCTGCGCGCGCTGCTAAAGCAGACCGACGCGGTGATGAGCGGGCATTCCTCACGGCTGCATGGCCGGCCAGCCCATGTAGGCGTTGACCTGGGTACGGCCTACACCGTGCTGATGGTGCTGGATGACGCGCAGCAGCCCGTGGCCGGCGCCTACCAGTTCGCCCAGGTCGTGCGCGACGGCCTCGTGGTGGACTTTCATGGCGCCATCGGCCTGCTCAAACGGCTCAAACAGCGCGTGGAACAGCACCTGGGAACCGAACTGACGCATGCAGCCTCAGCGTACCCGCCGGGCGTGCCGCGCAGCGAAGTGCGGGCCACAGCCAATGTGCTGATTGCCGCCGGGCTGGAGTGCACCGATCTGATTGACGAGCCATCCGCGGCTAACAACGTCTTGCAGATTCGCCATGGCGCGATCGTAGATGTGGGCGGCGGCACCACCGGCATCGCGGTGATCAAGAACGGTCAGGTCATTTACACGGCGGACGAGCCGACCGGCGGCACGCATTTTTCCCTGGTCTTGGCTGGCGGGTTGGGGCTGAGCTTTGAGCAGGCCGAGGAACTCAAGAAAAACCCGCGCGAACAGGCGCGGCTCTTTCCAGTCCTGCGACCGGTGATGGAAAAGGTCGGCAGTATCATAAGCCGTCACGTGGCCGGTCATGCCGTGGACACGCTCTACCTGGTGGGCGGCACCTGCGCTTACCCCGGTATGGCGCAGGTCATCGAAGAATACACCGGAATCAAAACCGTGCTCCCCGGCAACCCTTTGTTCATCACCCCGCTCGGCATTGCCATGCACGACCGGGCCGATCGTTAAGTGTTTTTTCCCCAGATGAGGAATCAATGCCCAAGAAATTCTTGACCGAACGCGATATTGATGCCCTGCACGCCCAGGGTGTGACGCACCTGGACGTGGACGACAGCACTGTCCTCACCGCGTTGGCCCAGGATCGAATGCAAAAGCTCGGCATGGGCATCAAGC
>CAZEPA010000578.1:0-3047 GCA_964513955.1 uncultured Anaerolineae bacterium
GCCCCATATGTGGTCGGCCAGATGATGCTACGGACAGAAAGGCAGCTAAAGTAAAACTAGAGTCAGTGAACGGTTTTGTTTCCCTGATCGAAGGCGGCCGGACGAAGTTCAAACCGAAGCAGACGTCAGAGATGCACATCCGTATCGAACCCAAGAGCGGCAGGGTGCACACTGGAGACCTCTATGGTTATGTATCCTTGGAGCCAGGCCAATACTTCGTGGGTGAGATCACCTGCACGAACGAGAGCGTTTGGCAAGCCTTGCAGCAGATGGCAGAGTTGCAGCCCGTGGGTCAGGTGAATGAACTACGGTTGGGCAAGGCCGGCCAGCGCGGTTACGGCAAGGCCAGCATCGTCTTTCAACCGGCGACTGAATCGCCCTGGCACGGTTTGAGTTCGAAAGATAGGATCAAAGAAGCAGAGCACGTAACCCTGCTGTTGCTGAGCGATGCCATCGTGACCGATCCGTGGGGACGTTTCTGGCGAGGATTCGATACCGATTGGCTGAAACGCGAATTGAAGTTGCCAGACAGCGCCGCCGTTGCCATCGACAAGAACGCAGCGCATGAAGAACGTGCTTTCAGCGCCGTGCGATCGGTGGATGCGTTCAACGCCAAGCTCGGCTTGCCGCGGTCGCGGGATGTGGCCATCGTGGCTGGGTCCAGTGTGCGCCTGACCTTCTCTGGCATCGAATTGAGCGATCTGCTGAAGAAGCTGGAAACGGCAGAGGCGCAGGGCATCGGCTTGCGACGGGATGAAGGATTTGGCCGCGTGGCCTTCAATCATCCTGTCTATGAAGGGCTTGCCAACTGGAAGTGCAGCGCGCTCGGCTTGTCCCAGGTCGCACTGGAAGATGCAAGCCAATCACATCCATCCACGGCGCTGATCCAATTCGCGCTGGATTGGATGAAGGAGCTCGACGAGAAATTCAACGAGAAACGCACGTCAGACTCGTTCAAGGATGAGAGGTTCGAGGCCGTTGCTCGCCTGTTGCATGTCTCACGGCGAATCTCTAGCAGCGCCATCAAACAGGATCTCCAACGCCTGGGGAAGATGGAAGAACTGTTGCCCGAAGCGCTCAAGGGACGAGACAAGAAGAACTTCTTCGAGAGCGACGGGAAGAACGGGATGGATGAAACCAATGTGATGCTTGATGAAATGGCGTCTATGCTTCGACAGCGTAGCCTCGATCATGACTCTCATGCATGGCGCATCGGTTTGCAAATGTTGGCAGCCCGCATTGCCGAGCTTGCTCACCTGAAGGCACAGGAACGGAGGTAACGATGACATTCCGAGCCATTACAGCCAATCTTGAACTGCGCACCGCACTGCATGTGGGCACAGGCAATGATACGGAAACCGCCGATGATCTGCTGCGCCGTGACGCCCGTGGACGCCTGCTGATCCCTGGCACAGCCATCGCCGGCGCGTTGCGCAGCATCGCCACCAGGCTAGCCCCACGCTTGCCGGGCGGCGGCCTGTGCCATGCTGTTCAAGAAAAAGATCCCAAAAAGGCTTGCGGATGCCTGGTATGCAAGCTCTTTGGCGATGTCAACCCACAAGAGAACGACGAAACAGGCAATGCGGCCCGCGTGTTGGTCTACGATGCTGTACTCGATTCATCGGATGTTCAGATTAGAGACAGCGTGGGCATTGACCGCGTGACCGGCGCCGCGGCCCGGAGCGAGCGTATTAAATTCGATCTGGAGGTGATGCCAGCGCTCAGCAGATTCAATCTGCGCATCGAAATCGATCCGAGGCTGGAAGACAATGTAAACGCCCTGCAACTCCTGGCTGCGGCTTTGGCGGAATGGCAGGCCGGTCGTGGCGCTGTCGGCGGCCGGGTTTCTCGCGGCCTGGGCGCTTTCACGCTCACCGGCATTCAATTCATCCAGCGCGATTTCAACCAGGTCGAAACGTTGATGGATACCCTGCGCAAGGGCCCGCCGTGGCAGGCAACTGATGGCAATGCGGCTTGGGTGGACAATCAGGTTGCTGCTGTACGTCCCAAAGTGGTTGCATGGACGACGAAAATGACATCGGCAACCGCTCGCTCTTGGGCGCTGGCCGAGTTCGGCCTGGCAGCCATCGGACCTTTTCTCACCCACGATCTAACGCAGGCCGGACGCAGCGGCTTCGACCACGCGCCGGTGCTGGCAAGTTACGAGAAGGGCGCCAGGCCGGTGTTACCTGGCTCCAGCCTGAGAGGAGTATTGCGCAGCCAGGCTGAACGGATTGCGCGTACGTTGACAACGCAGGCTGCCTGGGATGCAGAGAATCGTCAACAGTACTTCTCTGACCATTGTCCCGCCTGTAACCCGCTGACTGCCAAGACCGGCGATCCGGTAGCGAGCTGCAACAGCTTAATCAAGATGCTCGGCAAAAAAGAGCGAGACATCCTCGAACAGCAAGGCGCAGAAGACAAGCTCTGTCTTGCCTGCCGTCTGTTCGGCAGCACATGGAACGGCAGCCGGCTGCGGGTGGAGGATGCACCGTTCGTGGGCAGTGAAGTCAAGTACAAAGTGCTCGACTTCCTGGCCATCGACCGTTTTACAGGCGGCGGCCGCGACAGCGCCAAGTTCGACGCCGTAGTGCTCTGGCAGCCCAAGTTCAGCGTGCGGCTGTTCCTGGAGAATCCAGAGCCGTGGGAGTTGGGCTGGCTGGCCCTGGTGCTGCGCGACTTGAACGATGGTTTGGCGACGGTCGGCTTTGGAGCGGCGAAGGGCTTCGGTCAATGCACCATTGAAGGCTCCAAACTGACCATCGGCATCCTGCACGACACGGACTTTCAACATCTTCTGCCTGATGACCAAGATGCAGGGTCGAAATTGGCGGCGGCGGCAGGTGAGCGTCTGCTCCCAGTCAAAGGCGACCCGAGTGGTCTGTACCAGCAAATTGTGTACGACGCATCCAGCCAGGCTGATTGGCTGCTGGTCGCAAACAGTTGGGTGAAGGCTTTCAACGAGGAAGTGCAACGCAAAAGCCCGCACACACGGACGAACGATAGCTACTTCACCCAGCAAGCAAATTACCGGCTTCCTGATCTCT
>CAZEPA010000579.1:0-3045 GCA_964513955.1 uncultured Anaerolineae bacterium
ACGCACGTGCCGCTGGGGCAGACCGTAATCAGCCGCACGTCAGCCAGGGATTGGATGATGCCCTCGGCGCGCAGGAAGCCTAGCGCCAGGGTGTCCTGCTCGAACGGCGAGCACATTAGCGTCGCCAGTTCCAGGCCGTTGACGTGCAGGCGCAAGAATTCCTCGCCCGGCGCCGCGCCATCCACCACGCGCCAGCTTTCCCGCTCATACGCGGCGTAGCTGCAATTGCTCAATCCATCCATCGGTTTGTTTGATTTCTACTTGTCTTAATTCAATCGCCGAACAGTTCCACTGCGCTCAAGATCGCACCGGACGCGGCCTGTCCCAAGCCGCACAGCGAGGCATCGCGCATCGCGCCCGCCAGATCGTCCAGGTCAAGCCGATCCTGGGGCCGCGCCTGGCCCGCGCGCCAGCGATTGACGATCTCAGCCTGGCGCTGCGTTCCCATCTGGCACGGGTAGCACTTGCCGCATGATTCATGGGCGAAGAAATGGGCCACGCGGCTCACCACCTCCCAGGGCGCGACCGCATCATCCAACACCATCACCGCGCCGGAGCCGAGTGTGGCGCCGATCTCACGCAGCGACTGCCAGTCAAGGGCTACGTCGAAATGTGAGGCGCCGACGAAGGTGCCGGCCGCGCCGCCCAACAGCACACTGGTGATGCGACGATCTGGCAGCGGCCCGCCGGCCTGATCGAACAGCAGATGGCGCAAGGAGCGGCCCAGCGGCAGTTCGTACAGTCCCGGCCGCTGCACACAGCCGCTGACGCCGAACAGTTTGGTGCCCGGTGATTGCGCGGTGCCGTATTGACGCAGCCAGCCGGGGCCGTGGCGCACGATGGGCGGAATGTTGAAGAAAGTCTCGACGTTGTTGATGACCGTGGGCTGGCCGAAGAGGCCCGCCTGCACTGGAAAGGGCGGCTTGACGCGGGGCATGCCGCGCTTACCCTCGATAGACTCGAACAGCGCGGTCTCTTCGCCGCAGATGTACGCACCCGCGCCCAGGCGCAGCTCGATGTCAAAGTGCAGATCGCTGCCCAACAGATGGCGCCCCAGGTAGCCGGCCTCCCGGCAGCGGGCCAGCGCGTTCTCCAGCACCGGCGCCACGTAGCCATACTCGCCGCGCAGATAGATGTAGCCGCCCACCTGGCCCTGCCCCTGAATCGCGTACGCCGCCAGCGCCATCGCCTCGATCAGCCGGAAGGGATCGCCCTGCAGCAGGGGGCGGTCCTTGAAAGTGCCGGTCTCACTCTCATCCGCGTTGCACACCACCATCTTGGGCGTCGCCGGCTCATCCGCGGCGCTGCGCCATTTGACCCCGGTTGGAAAAGCCGCGCCCCCGCGGCCCACCAGGCCCGACGCCTCGACGGCCTGCACGACCGCTGCCGGCGTCATCGCGCCCAGGGCCTGGCGCAGGGCCGAGAATCCGCCCTGCTGTTCATAGTCCGCCAGGCTCCAGGGATCAACCCGGCCCACGTGCGCCGCCAGCACGACGTCGCCGAGCACCGGCTCTGCGGCAGCGGCTCTTGCCGAAGCGCGCAGCGCATCGGTTTCACGATCCGAGGCCAGCCACGCGTGCAGCGCATCGGCCGCAATCGGCGTCTCGTCCAGCAGGACCGCCGGCGCGTCCGCGCAGCGGCCCAGGCACGGCATCACCTCCAGGGTAAACGCGCCGTCGGGCGTCGTATCGCCGGACTCGTGTAGACCGATGTGGCTGGCGATGGCATCGCGCAAGGATTCGCTGTTCACTGGCCGCGCCAGGGAGCAGGCGACATCATCGCACACGCGCAGCAGATGCCGGCCGTGCGGTTGGTTGTAGAGCATGGTGTAGAAATCAATCACGCCGTAGATGTCAGCGAGGGGAACGGCCAACGCCGCGCCGATGCGGGCCACCAGATCGGGCGAGAGCCAGCCGTGGACGCGCTGCACGGCCAGGAGACAGGGCAGTAGATAGGCGCGGCCCTTGCCCTGGAAAGTCGCCAGGACAGACGCCACAGCCTCGGATGTCGGCAGCACGGGTAAGGGCATGGCCGGTGTTCCTGATTGCACGCGTAAGAATCCACAAGGCTCACAACCGCGAGTGGTCGTGGCGGGGAGCACAAAGCTTAGGCTGATGCTGGGGGGAACGGTAAGGACGGGATTATACCCGCATTGGCGGTGGTTTGCAAGCGCCGAACGTGAGGAACCCGGCGTGACATGGTTTATTTCGTGGGTGTTGCCCAAGATTTTCACGAATCCTCACGAAGTGATCCTCTGCCGTCGTGTCAATTCGTGCAATTCCTGCCACGAATTTCACGAAGGCTCACGAATCGTGCATTTGATCTTCGTGTACATTCGCGCTATTCGCGGTAGGGGTTTCCCCCGCCTTCTCGGCCACGAATTCTCGCGCCTTTTCGTGTCCGCCTGAAACGCGCTTCCACTGCCCGGTAGTCCAAAATTTTGCCTGGTTTTTGACCACCACGATCACACAGAACGCAAAGAAGTTGACGACTGGCGCCTGATCTGCCGTTTCTGTGTGTTCTCGGTGCTCCTTGTGGTTGATTATGCGCTCCATTTGGAATTGCCGCCCCCTGCCCCCGTCGTTTTGATCTCAGGCGTGCGTGTGCTATAATAAGTTGGTCTTGGGGATGAATGGTTTCGACGGGGCAGGCTGGTTGCGAGTCGCAAGCCGAGGCGCTCTCTCCTCGTTAACAAAGAGCAAAACACTAACTGCCAACACTGGCAAGGCCTTCAACTTCGCTCCTCGTTTCGCTGCTGCGCCCGCAATGGCGCTCGCTGCCTAATCGAGTAGGGAAGCGGCCACTCTCCTCTCGTTAGAGAGGACGGTGTGTGTAGCGTGGCGCCACCTGGCGCTGCATGCACCGTCACACACAGGAGGGCTGCTGCCGGTTCCACACCGATAGAACCGGCCTAAGACTCATCGGTTAGCACACAGTGCACGCTGTCGTTGGTGGGCCAGTGCGCGAAGCTCAAATTAACGACTAAGCTTGTAGGGACTTTCTGCCGAATGTTTCGGACGCGGGTTCGATACCCGCCATCTCCAC
>CAZEPA010000580.1:0-3039 GCA_964513955.1 uncultured Anaerolineae bacterium
GGAGGGTGTGTGGCAATTGAGAGTTATGTGCATAACGTTGAAATCAGCGGTGCCGAAAGCGTCCGCTGGATTGATTAGTTGGGTGGCAATGCGTCAATAGAACGAAGGATTGCCCGTGCGATTGCCTCTCTTTTGAAAAGATCGTCCGTTCTGTTTGGCGTATCAATATTCAGCGCAAAGAATACGGGACCGGTTGGCCATTCAATCCACCCTACCCACCAGCCAAACCTGCCTTCCCAGCCGGTCTTTGCGCGTAGTATCCAGTTGCGCCCGGCTTCCGTAATCATGAGATCTTTGACCAATCGCTGATGCTCCACCTTAAATGGCAGCTGATTTCGATAGAGTTTTCTGAGAAACGAAATCTGTTCGTGCGCTGAGATTTCAAGATTACCATCTATCCAGTAATCGCCCTTGATTGTCGAAGGATCGGCGTTGCCATAATCAATTTGCTTTAAATAGCGTTTTGCTTTGTCCTCTCCGATATCTTTTGCAAACAGCTCATAAACCCAAACCGTAGAATTTCGCATCGCTGATCGCAAGTTTTGGTCTTGATTGTGACCTTCAAAGCTCCGTTTAACGCCGTCCCATCGAAAAACCTGGAACTCATCACGAACGGCGTCTGCATCGAGTGCAAAAAGTGTGTGGGGTATCTTGAAGGTTGAAGCTGGCGAGTAACGCTTTGCCGCTCGCTCTTGATCAAAAACCGATAAAGTATGCTTCGCTTGACGTTCGTCTGCAATAACGATTGCACCTTCGGCCTGGAGGTCGCTGAAGAACTTTTTCCAGTCTGAACGGATTACCACATGTTCTTGCGCATACACGAATGAGGTAAGAAAGAAGGTAGATAGCAGTATGGTGAAGAATCGGATTGCCATTAAGTTTTCTTTGATGCCCAACGTTCGAGGTGAGGCGCCCGCAGCGGCATGGGCCGCGGAGGCGACGATGGACCACTGGCGCCGGAGCGGCCCATGCCGTTGCGGGTCGCCTCGACCGAGGGGTTAGACGCCATGTTCTGACCTGCCGGCCTTTGCCAGTAGCGCAGCCCAACTCTCGCGAAGTACAGTGTTCTTGACGCCGTAGCTGGTTGGGTGCGGCGCGACTTCGGCGGCTATGCCTGCACTTCGTACCACCGGTTCTGAGTAGCGCGACTGCTCCTTGCCGAGAATCCAGACACCCAGTGGGCGATGAACCTCCAACAGCGAGGCGAGCCTTTCGGTTGCTGCGCGGTACTGTTCGGGCGTGGGGCGATGGTCTCGTGTTGGGCCGGTTCGCTGAACGAAGTTGGTGAACATGACGCTGCGCCAGAAGGCTTGCTTCTTGAGACCCGTAGCGTTCGCAAGCCGGGTATACATGGCGTCGACGACCTTACCTTCCAGGTAAGCGCGGATGTATCCGTCGTCAGTGGCGAGATCGCCTTCGTAGTGGCCGTACCAGGACTCGCCAAGGACGAAGATGCGCAAACTCGTGTACCCAGGTGCCACCCATACTCGCTCGGGGTACTCAGGAGCGTTCATGGCGTCTAACGTGTTCTCGACATCAATTCTGCAAGCGTATCCGGATACGCCTGCAATTCCGATGGCGTATCCGGATACGCCTGCGGAATCGGCACGGTTCGGCGGCGCGACAACAGCCGCCCATCGCCGCCGCAATAACCTCGTGGCCGACCGGCTCTGCTTCGTCCGCGCCGCGCCAAGCCCTCAGCTCGCCGTCGGCATCACGAACTCGGCCCCCTTGGCGATGCTCTGCGGCCAGCGCTGCATCACGCTCTTTTGCTTGGTGTAGAAGCGCACGCCTTCCTCGCCGTAGGCGTGCATGTCGCCGAACAGGCTGCGCTTCCAGCCGCCGAAGCCGTGCCACGCCATCGGCACGGGGATCGGCACGTTGATGCCCACCATGCCCACCTGCACGCGGCGCGCGAATTCGCGCGCGGCGTTGCCGTCGCTGGTGTAGCAGGCCACGCCGTTGCCGAACTCGTGCGCGTTGATCAGCTGCAGCGCCTCGGCCAGGTCGTGCACGCGCACGCAGCTCAAGACGGGGCCGAAGATCTCTTCCTTGTAGATGCGCATCGCCGGCGTCACGCGGTCGAACAGCGTGCCGCCGGTGAAGAAGCCGCCTTCGAGCCCCGGCACGCGGTGGCCGCGGCCGTCGACGACGAGCTGCGCGCCCTCCTGCACGCCGAGCTCGATGTAGCCCTCGATGCGCTCGAGCGCCTGCCGGGTGACGATCGGCCCCATCTCGGCGTCCAGCGCCATCGGATCCTTGATCTTCAGCGCGCGCGCGCGCTCGGCCAGCTTGGGCACGATGCGGTCGCCGGCTTCGCCCACCAGCACCGCCACGCTGATGGCCATGCAGCGCTCGCCGGCGCTGCCGTAGCCGGCGCCGATCAGGCCGTCCACCGCCTGGTCGAGGTCGGCGTCGGGCATCACCACCATGTGGTTCTTGGCGCCGCCCAGCGCCTGCACGCGCTTGCCGTGGCGCGCGCCGGTCTCGTAGATGTGCTGCGCGATCGGCGTCGAGCCGACGAAGCTGAGCGCCTGCACGTCGGGGTGCGCGAGCAGCGCGTCCACCGCCGCCTTGTCGCCCTGCACCACGTTGAACACGCCGTCGGGCAGGCCGGCCTGCTGCAGCAGCTCGGCCATGAACAGGGCCGGGCTGGGGTCGCGCTCGCTGGGCTTGAGGATGAAGGCGTTGCCGCAGGCCAGCGCCACCGGGAACATCCAGCACGGCACCATGCACGGGAAGTTGAAGGGCGTGACGCCCGCCACCACGCCCAGCGGCTGGCGCAGCGTCCAGTTGTCGATGCCGGTGCTCACCTGCTCGGTGTAGTCCCCTTTGAGCAGCTGCGGGATGCCGCAGGCGAACTCGACGATGTCGATGCCGCGCGTGACCTCGCCCTGCGCGTCGGTGAACACCTTGCCGTGCTCGGCGGTGATCATCGCCGCGAGCGTGTCGCGGTGCTGGTTCATCAGCTGCAAGAAGGCGTTGAGCACGCGCGCGCGCCGGATCGGCGGCGTGTCGGCCCAGGCCGGGAAGGCCGCC
>CAZEPA010000581.1:0-3026 GCA_964513955.1 uncultured Anaerolineae bacterium
GAGGCGGCCGGCTGCTGTTTTATCACCGACGGCGGCTTTCACCCCGGCCTGCCCGCGGCGCTCGTGCGTCACGCGGCCGCGCAGTTCGATCATCTGCAGACCGCGGTGGTGGCCAGCGTCATCAAGGGAAACTGGAGACGCGTGGAAATCGGGCGCAGCACCGCCGAAGAGATGGTGCGCGAGCTGGCGGGGTACCAAGCGCTGGAGTATCGGGATGGGGCCTGGCGTCAGGCGCGCTGGACGAGCCTGTGGCTGCCGCAGACGATGGATTTCGGCCCGCCCTTTGGCCGCCAATACGCCGTGCCGATGTTTCTGGAGGAAATGCGCGCCTTGCCCGCCCTGTTCCCTGACCTGCAGGCCGTGAGTTTCAATGTCGGCGGTTTCAACTGGTTCGTGGATATGCTGGTGTTGCCGCTGGCGATGGCTGCCATGCGCATCGCGCCGACGCAGGCGCTCAGCCCCATGGCCCGCTGGCTGCTCTGGGGATTACAACGCTTCTCGCGGCCGCCCTACGGCACCGTGCTCCGGCTGGAGGCCCGCGGCGAGGTGCAGGGCCAGCCCAAGCGCTTCAATCTCACCCTGTCCCACGCGGACGGCTATTGGTTCACAGCCATTCCGGTGGCGGCCTGCCTGCTGCAAGTGCTCGACGGCAGCGCGCGACAGCCTGGGCTGTGGTTCCAGGCCTCTATCGTCGAGCCGCAGCGACTCCTGCACGACATGCAGCGCATGGGCATCACGATTCGCTGAACAGACAGTTCAGAAAGCGGTCAGCAGAGGGCGGTTGTAGCGCAGCGAATGCTGGCTGTCAAGCGGCGGGTGGTCAGCGTCAGGCTTGACCCAGGTGTAGGAGCCGTCTGAATTGAGCTGGCGCGCCTTGACCGTATCAGCCAGGCACAGATCGAGAACCTGTTGCCTGACGACCGTCTTCAGCGCCGGGTCCTCCACGGGGAAGAGCGCCTCCACGCGGCGATCGAGGTTGCGCTGCATCAGATCCGCGCTGCTCAAGTAAACCTGCTCTTCGCCATTGTTGCGAGCGTAGTAGATGCGGCTGTGCTCCAGAAAACGGCCCACAATGCTAATGACGCGAATGTTTTCGCTGACGCCGGGCAGACCAGGGCGAATGCAGCAAATTCCGCGCACAATCAGATCCACGCGCACGCCGGCCTGCGAAGCCTTGTAGAGATCTTCGATCATGGCGGGGTCCAGCAACGCATTGACCTTGAAAATGAGATGCCCATCCTTGCCGTACTTGATCTCGCTGCGAATCAGGTCGCGGATGGTTTCTCGCAAAGACACGGGCGCCACCCCCAATTTGCGGTAGGTTTTAGGGTTGGAAAAACCAGTGAGAAAATTGAAAACATCGGAGACATCCGAGGCGATGTCCTCACGGCAGGTCATCAAGCCGAGGTCGGTGTAAATGCGCGCGGTGGTCGCATTGTAGTTGCCGGTGCCTAGATGGACATAGCGATGGATGCCATCGCGTTCGCGACGCACGATCAGCGCCAGCTTGCAGTGCGTCTTCAGTCCCAAGACGCCGTACACCACGTGTACGCCGGAACGTTCCAGTGCGCGCGCCCATACGATGTTGTTCTCTTCATCAAAGCGCGCCTTGAGCTCGACAAGCACCGCCACGTGCTTCCCGTTTTCGCCAGCTTCCATCAGCGCGTCGACGATGGGCGAGCGGCTGCCAACCCGGTAGAGGGTCATTTTGATCGCCAGCACGTTGGGATCTTCGGAGGCCGTCCGAATCAGATCAACGACGGGCGTAAACGAGTCATACGGATGGTGCAGCAAGATATCCTGCCGCCGGATGGCGCTGAAGATATCGCTCTCACTGCTGAAGATGGCCGGCACCGCGGCCGGGAAAGGGCGATCTTTGAGACCGGGGCGGTCAAGGCTGTGCAGTTCCATCAGACTGGAAAGGCCAAGAGGCCCGCTGCTGGCATAGACCGCGCCCGAATCGAGCTGTAATTTTTCTAACAAGGTATGCCGCACTCGCTCCGGCATCCCTGCGCCAATTTCCAAGCGCACGCAGTTGCCAAAACGACGCTGGCGAATGCCCTGCTCAATGGTCAAGAGCAGGTCGTCTGCTTCATCTTCTTGAATTTCAATGTCGGTGTCGCGAATGATCCGAAACGGGTAGGCCGCCATGATTTCCATCCCCACGAAGAGGTCAGCCAGGTTGGCGGCAATCACCTGCTCGATCCAGACAAACGCCATGCTCTTGTACGGGAAGGGTGCAGAACCGTCCTGCGCGCGCGTCAGCGGCGCCAACTCATGCAGGGGAATCAGCCGCGCCAGGTTGGACGGCACTTTGACGCGGGCAAAACGCTCACCGTACTCCGGGTCTTTGATCAGCACGGCAAGGTTGAGGCTGAGATTGGAAATGCGCGGAAAGGGATGCGCCGCATCGAAGGCCAACGGGGTGAGGACTGGAAAAATCTCGCGTTCATAGTAGCTGCGCAGCGCCGCGCGTTGGGCTGGGGTCAGCTCATCATAGTTGAGCAAGCGAATGCCCTGGCCGGCTAGTTTCGGTATCAAATCTTCTGTCAAGACGCGCGTTTGTTCATCCAGCAGCGGCAGTAAGGCCGCGCGCACGGCGTCCAACTGCTCGGCTGGCGTCATGCCGTCGGGCGTGCGCTGCGTGACACCGGCGGCAATCTGCTCTCGCAAGCCGGAGACCCTGATCATGAAGAACTCGTCGAGGTTGGAGCTGAAGATAGACAGGAATTTGACGCGCTCCAGCAAGGGGACATTTTGATTTTGCGCTTCTTGGAGCACACGCCGGTTGAACTCGATCCAGCTCAACTCGCGGTTGAGATAGAGGGAGTCACGCATCGAAGTTGCTTTCTCAGGCGCATTCTCACTCAGGGTCGCCAATTTTAGGTCCAGCGGCAGTTTCTTCTTTGGCACGGTTCTACCTCGACAACGGGCATTCCAGATTGCAGATTATAGCTGCATTAGGGCACAGCGGCAAACGCAGTAACCTTGCAGGCCGGTGTGTCTACCACAAGAACCTGGCCCTC
>CAZEPA010000582.1:0-3024 GCA_964513955.1 uncultured Anaerolineae bacterium
CCCCATGCGCTGGAAATGGCCGAGCAAACCCTCAGCCAGATGGCGCGCGGCGGCATTTATGATCAAATCGGCGGAGGCTTTCATCGCTACGCCACGGACGAGCGCTGGCTGGTGCCCCACTTCGAAAAAATGCTCTACGATAATGCCCAACTGGCGCGCATCTATGCGCTGGCTTTTCAGGTCACCGGCAAGCCGCTCTACCGTCAGATCACCGAAGAGACCCTGGACTATGCGCTGCGCGAAATGACTGGCGCGGAGGGCGGCTTCTATTCGGCGCAGGATGCAGACAGCGAAGGCGAAGAGGGCAAATTCTTCCTGTGGACGCAGGCCGAGGTGCGTGAACTACTTGGGCCGGACGATGCCGCGCTCTTCAGCCGCTACTACGATGTGACCGCGCGCGGCAATTTCGAAATGAAGAATATTCTGCATGTCGAACTGCCGCTGGAGATCGTTGCCAGCCAGGCTCGGGTCGAACCTGCGCACCTGGCCGCGACCCTCGCGCGGGGTCGCACCGCACTGTTTGCCGCGCGGCAGCAGCGCATGGCGCCGGGCCTGGACGACAAAGTGCTCACGTCTTGGAATGGCTTGATGCTGACCGCGTTCGCCGATGCCGCGCGTATTTTGGGGCGAGATGACTATCGGCAGGTCGCTGTGGCGGCGGCCAATTTCCTGCTGAGTCGTCTGCGTGACCCACACAGCGGTCGTCTGCTACGCACCTACAAGGATGGACGCGCCAAGCTCAATGCGTACCTGGAAGACCACGCGATGCTGGCCGAGGGCTTGCTGGCGCTCTACCAGGCGACGTTTGAGCTGCGTTGGCTGCAGGAGGCGCAGGCGCTGGCTGACCTGATGCTGGCGCATTTTTGGGATGCGGACAAAGGCGGCTTCTTCAGCACCAGCGATGACCACGAGGCCCTGATCGCTCGCCCGAAAGAGGTGGTGGACAATGCCATGCCATCGGCCAATGCCAGCGCGGCCAGCGTGCTGTTGACCCTGGGGAAGCTGTTGGGCGACGAAACCTATGAACGCCACGCGGTCGCCATTCTACAACTGCTGCACGATGGGATGATGCGCGCGCCAGGCGCATTCAGCCGCCTGCTCTGCGTGCTGGATTTCCACCTGGCGCCGCCGCGTGAAATCGCCATTATCGGCGCGGCGACTGCTCCAGACAGCCAGGCGCTGCTGAACGAGGTGTGGCGGCACTATCGGCCCAATACCCTGCTGGCGGTCGCGCCCGTCGAGGACAAAACCTCCCGCGCGCTCATCCCTCTCTTAGCCGGGCGTGATCAGATCAACGGAGAAGCGACTGCGTACGTGTGCGAAAACTACACCTGCAAACTACCGGTGACGACGGTGAACGCGCTGCGCCAGCAGATGCGCCTGTGAACACAGACCATCGCCGGCATCCGCGGCACGCGCGCCCATGCCCTGGCCGAAAGGGGCAGCAGTGGAGAGGAAGAACCAGAGAGGAGCGTCGGCATTGAAACGACAATCACTGCGCGGCAAGCTCAGCGCCGCAACCGAAGTGCAGGCCGCCGCGGCGGCCCCGGCAGACCCAGACGTGGCTCTGGCACTGATTCGGCCAGCGGCTGAACACGATATCATTGAGATGATCACCCTGCTGGCCCAGGCCGGCCGTCCCATGCCAACCCCAGATCAAATCACCGCTGTGGCTGCGGTTTTCCGTGAGCTGATGGGGCATGAAACGGCCCTGGCGTTGGTGGCGGAAAAAAAGGGCCAGGTGGTTGGCCTGCTGCTCGGCGCCTTGCGCCCGCGCGCCAACTGGCTAACGCCCGAGCTGTGGATTGCCGATACCGCGCAGGCCAACGACGATGAAGAGACGGTTGGCCGCAGCTTATTGATCGAAGCGTTGGCCGTGGCCCAGCGTTGGGGATGTTTTCGGGTTGTGTTTGAGGCCGCAAACGGAGTAAACCTGGCGCCAGATCTGCTCAACGCATTGGGCTTTGTCGAAAGTGGCCCGGCTTATAGCCTGAACCTGGCGCCCGTGCCCACCGTGGGCACCCGTGGGCTGCAAAACGCCCATGACGCACACGAGGGCGTGCCCATCACCTACCGCGAAACGAGTGTATAGAGCAGCCCTCTGCATGACAAGCCGTCCTCGACCGGTCAAGGGCTGCGGCGTGGTCGCGGCATTCCATGCGTCGGGAGCGCCCAACGCATTCGGCATTTGCTGGTTAGCGCACGGCTTGCACTTGCCGCAGCCGGTCAGGCGCATCAGTGATGATACTGTTGACTCCCAGGTCGAGCAGCCGCTGCATCTCCGCCTCCTCGTTGACCGTCCACACGTTGACATCATAGCCGGCGCGCTGCGCCCAAGCCATGTAGCCCGCATCTACCATGGTATGTTCAGGATGCAAGGCATGCGGCTTGACCCAGGGAAGCAGCCAGGCCTGCCGTAGATAGATCGGCAGATCAGGGGAGTAGAGCAGGCCAATTTCGATGCGTGGGTCGAGACGATGCACGCGCCTCAGGGCGAGCGGGTTGAACGACGATACGATCACCTGGTCGTACAGGTTGCGAGCTTTGATGAAGGCGGCTGTCGCCGTCGCCAGGCCGTCGCCCCGCAGACTCACTGACTTCATCTCGATGTTGACCAGCAGCCGCGAGCCTACCAGATCGAACACCTCATTCAGCGTTGGTATCTTCTCGCCGGCGAAGGCGGGATCGAACCAGCCGCCAAAATCAAACTCGCGCAACTCAGACAGGCTGAAATCCTGGACGCGACCGCGGCCGTTGCTGGTTGCATCCACCTCTAGGTTGTGGCACACCACCAATACACCGTCTTTGCTGAGCAGTGTGTCTAGTTCGATGCCGTCGGCGCCCAGCTGCAGCGCTTTGGCAAACGCGGCCAGCGTATTTTCAGGCGCGGCCCGGCGCGCGCCTCGGTGTGCAAAATTGAGCGTGTGGGCAAAGTCGTGTTTCATGAAGCTCCTTCAGTCAGGGGGACAGCCTCCGATTGAGCCTGTGGGGCAACCACGGCCCCCCGTGCTGTGTGTCGGTCAG
>CAZEPA010000583.1:0-3023 GCA_964513955.1 uncultured Anaerolineae bacterium
AACGCTGACCTCGGCGATTGCCTTGATGGGCGGCAACTTCGTGGCCCTCAGTACGCTGGAAGGCATCAAGCCCGGCACCTTCGAGGTCATGCTCAAGGTCTCCAATCTCGACATGGCGACCGTGGAAGAAACCTTGGGCCGCTTGAACGTCGAAATGGTTGACATTCGCGAAGGGTGAGCATACATCAGCAGACTTCCGAAGTCTGCAAGACTTCGGAAGTCCTGGAGGCCCAATTTTCTATGCGCGTGACATTACTGGCCGCAACCCACATCAATCCCGACCTATTGACGCAAGATTTAGGAACAAGTGATGTGCGATACCTGGTCGCCCAGGGGCCGCGGTCGTTCGGATCAGCCTTGATCGAGTACGCGGGCCGCGTCTGCTACCGTTCCACCGACAAGATGGGAACGGCGCCGAACTTCATCAGCGCGCGCGTCCGTGAAGGGCATGAGGACATCATCGAGCATCTGCAGATGATCTTCGAGGCGTGGGACGCGCCGGAGGCGGACATTTTGCAGGCTTACCAGGCGGCCCATGGTCTGCGCTTTACGCGGCGTTCAGAGTCGGTGCTACTCAGCATGAACGCGCGCACACTGCGCGACATCATCAGAAATGCTGATTCGGAGCTAGCGCGTCAATTGCTGCAGGTGGCCGCGCAGGAATGGCCGATGCTGTACGCAGACCTGGTAGGAGAGAAAGCATGAACGTGCTCCTGCTCGGCAGCCTCGCACCGGCTGCCCTGTCCGCGGACGAGCTGCAGCATCACGGCGCGGCGACCTTCTTGCTCGATGGCATCTCGCGCGCGGCGAGTCACCAACTGGTGCGCCATCGGCTCGCCTCCTTCAGCCAGGAAAGTCAACGCTACGTTGACCTGGGCAAAATTGCGCAAGCCGGGGGTGAACTGACCGTGATTCCGCCGGCCATCGCGCACAACCCGGAGGCGCGCGCCCGCTTCGAACAGGCAATGAACGATCTGGAGCGCGCCTATGCCGAGTTGCGCGACTTGGGCATCCGCAAGGAAGACAGCCGCTTTTTGCTGCCCAATGCCGCCGTCACGCGCATCGTGGTTACGATGGATTTTGGGGCGTGGCGCCATTTCTGCTGGCTGCGCTGCGACAAGGCTGCGCAGTGGGAGATTCGGCAGGCAGCCGAGGAAATTCTACGCACCCTTTATCGCCTCGCGCCGGCTGTCTTCGAGGATTTGGTGGACTACTTTCTGCCAGGCGAGCAGCGGACAACGGCAGGCGGTGGATAATCTTCTTCGCCGCCCCCAACCGAGTTGATGTGATGAGCAGCACCCTTCGCCTTCTCGTATGCGCAACGACGGAATGGCGCTGACTTTGACAAAGCAGCGCCAATTTGCTTTGCACCGCCCGGAGGGTCGCCTGCGCGCTGCTCCTGCGAAGCGCGTGCGGCGGGCCTACATCCATCGCCGGCCGCGCGGCTCAAACCGTCACGCCGGCGGTCAGGCTGGAAACCCCAGCCGGAGAATTGGTGAGGTCAGAAAAACATGGGCAAGGTGAAGAATCTAGCCATTTACGAGCATCGCTCACAGCCTTTGTTGCCTCGGCCGCTGTTTTTGCGCCGGATGCTTAGACACGGTCTCGTTGCGCTCGCACTCCTGTTCGTGTCACTGGGCGTCGGCGTTTTGGGCTATTACCTCACGGAAGGGCTTTCGTGGCTCGATGCGATCCTGAATGCGTCCATGATCCTTGGCGGGATGGGCCCGGTGAACGAGCTGCACACCGTGGGCGGTAAGCTCTTTGCCTCGGCCTATGCGCTTTTCTCCGGTATGGCCTTCCTGGCCGTCGCCGGCATCATGGTGGCGCCGTTGGCTCATCGAATTCTGCACAGCTTGCACCTTGAGTCGGTAGACCAGGGACAAACGTAGGGAGAGACGTGAATCGGGTAAATGTGACTGACCGAAGCCAATTCCCATCTCGTGGGGAGTTGGTTTACCGTGAAGGGCAATTTGCCGTGGTGGCTTGTGAATTCTAGTCATGTGCGCTAGAATACGCATGGCAAGGGCCGCGCAGGATAGGGGACGAATTGACACGAATGAGGTGTGAAATGGCCACGCTCGAGCTCAAGGAGCCAACGCTCATCCGGCAGATCGAACAACTGGCGGCGGTGACCAAGCGGCCAGCCAGCAACGTTCTGGAAGCAGCTGTGCAGTCCTATTTTGACTGGCTCGAACAAGAAGCGATCCATGCCGAGACCGGCGTTTTCCTGGCCCAACTTGATGAATTGCGCAGTCAATACCCAGGAGAACATGTGGCGATGATCGAGGGCCGCGTGGTGGATCATGATCAAGACCTCGCACACCTGGAAGAACGAGTTCGCCGTCGCTATGGCTTCCTTCCCGTTCTGATTGCACCCGTGACAAGCAACACCCGATTGGAGTTACAGTGGCGCGGTGGACGCCTTGACCGGGGAGAAGACACCCCGTGAACGATTTTCCGTACGATACCAGCTATTCGCCCGCCATACCTGTGTGTGAAACAACCCTGATCGTGGCTTCTTCTGGTCTAAAACTGACGGTATCAGCAAATCATTGATACTGGGGCTGATGCCACGATCATTCCGGTTTCCCAATTGAGAAAGATCGGCGCCCGCCGCGCACATGAAGCCCGTTTGCGCAGCCAGTGGGGCGAAGCGCGACGGGTTTATCTCTACGTTCTGGACATGAAAGTTGGCGAGTTCAACCTCCCGGGTGTTTATGTCGTAGGTGATGACCGAGGCAATGAGTGTGTTTTGGGACGCAATGTCATCAATCGCCTCAAGATGCTGTTGGATGGACCGTTGGGAAACACGCTACTTCTCGATGATGCCTCAATGCTACCGAGAAGAAGCTAATCGAAAAGCATCAGTCCGGATCACGCAGCCCTCTCACATACGCCGCCGCGCTGCCCCATGACACGGTCTGCCCCAACAACTGCCGCTCGATCAGGGCGCGCACGAAGGCCAGCGCGTCGCCGTCGAGCTGCTGCGCCAGGCGCTGTAGATAGCTCGGGCGCCCGCC
>CAZEPA010000584.1:0-3019 GCA_964513955.1 uncultured Anaerolineae bacterium
AATGCGATCCGCATATTGCACCACGCGCTCCAGGCGATGCTCCGACAGGATGACCGTCAGCCCCAGGTCTTCATTTAGCTGCCGCAGGGCGATCAGCACTTCCTCGGCGGCCTGCGGGTCGAGCTGGGAGGTTGGCTCATCGAGCACGAGCACCTGCGGGTGCAGCGTCATCACCGCCGCCAGGGCCACGCGCTGTTTTTCGCCGCCCGACAGCGTGGAGACGCGGCGGCCGCGCAGGTGCGCGATGCTGAGCTGATCGAGCACTTCTTCGACCCGCTTACGCATCACGGCCTGCGGCAGGGCAAAATTTTCCAGGGCAAAGACTAGTTCATCCTCAACGGTATCAACGACGAACTGCGCTTCGGGGTCTTGAAACACAAATCCGACCACATCGGCCATGCCGCGTGGCTCCAGACTGACCGGATCGCGTCCCGCCACGCGCACCCGACCGCTGAAGCGTCCGCCGTAGAAATGAGGCACCAGGCCGTTCAAGCAGCGCAGAAACGTAGACTTGCCCGCGCCTGATGGGCCTACCACCAAGACAAACTCTCCCTCCGCAATGTCCAGCGACAGGTTGCGTAACACCGGCGCTTTCTGTTGCGGATAGGCATACGACACCCGCTCGAACTTAATCACCGCTAACCCCACCGCGCGTTTCTGTCATCTTCCTTCTTCCATCTCATTTTCATTTCCCAGGCCTCACGTCTCACGTTTCACGTCTCACGTTTCATGTCTCACGTCTCACTTCCCGCTGCGCGCCTGCTTGTAAGGCTCCTCCACCGGATTGCCTTCCGCCTGCCAGGTCGTAATACCGCCCTTGAGGCTGTAGACTTCCGCAAAGCCTTGCTGCATGAGATAGCCGGCCGCCGCCATGCTGCTGTAACCATGCGCGCAGTAGACCACTGTCGGCGCCGTCTTGTCCAACTCACTGACGGCCCGCGGCAGCGTCGGCATGGGCAGCAGGCGCGCCCCCGCCAGGTGGCCGATAAACTGCTCACCAGAACTGCGCACGTCTACCAGCACAAACGGCTTGCCCGCGGCCTGCTGCGCCACAAGCTCAGCCGGCGTCAACTCCGGCACCTGGATCGGTTCTGGCTCCGGCTCCGGCGCGCTGACTGACCCCCTGACTGGTTCTTCTTGCTTGCCTAAACCCACCGCACGCTTAATCGCATCGAAGATGGCCATTGTTTTGACTCCTTGAATATCTGCACTAGAAATTAGCTTGACGAAGCTACAGACCCACAAAACTCTCCAGAGGCGCCTCACGCAGTTTGCTTTCAAGAAAACTACCAACTTGACTTGGCGCCATGCCGATCAACTCGTGCTCGAAACCCAGTGTGCGCTGAAGTTCACTTGCGACCAGTTGCGGCCAATAACCACCGCTCATCTGGATAATGGTGCCGTTCATCTCGCGCGCCAATTGCTCGATACGGCTATTAGGCCCAATGCGATCAACAATGATGATGGTTGCTACGTACCACTGTGACCGGCCAACGGTTATCTCGCGTTCAAATCGTGTGACCTTATCCAGGGATATTTCGGGGTTACCGCGACCGATGAATCCAATATCAAAACGGACTGCCCGACCTGCGCCGTAAAGCAGCGTGGCATCACTCTCGCGTCGTTGGTTGCGTGTTGAGAGCCAAAACACATGACTTGTGTCACCTGGCTGAGGTTGTGAAACGTGCTTGAAGCCCAAGATATGCAGGAGTGCGCCCAGAATTAGCTTTTCGAAAAGCTTGCCATACGCAGATTTCTCCGAACCACGAATCGCCAGCGTTTGCGCACCAATCGTATTGAGGAGATAGGTTAGTAGCAACCAATCAACCTTCGCCTTTGCGTTAGATCCAATTCCCAACGTTCCGGTGATTTCTCCGTATGAGCTGGTGTGGTTGGCAATCATGTCCTGGCATGTCTGCACGTAGCGGTCGCGGTATTCAGCCAGAAGGGTTGGGTTATCGCGTAAGATGTTTTGGAATGCCTTGTCGTTTAGCCCCAACGTCCACTGCGCCAGCCACCGTTCTGCCTTCGTGATGCGCTCTCGCGTCAAAATCTCTGTCGCCAGATACGGAAGCTGACTGACAAAATCGGTGGAGCTGGCCGCCCCTTGGACAAACAGATTGACCATGGCCAGATTGAGAGCGACAATGCGGCGCCGCGTCAGCACCTCGGTCGAATCACGCAGGTTACGCCCCGTCAATACATCGCGCACGACGCCGCGAATGATGTCCATGCCGACTTCCTGGATGAGATCATTGCCGCTGGCCGACAGCAATTTCAAGGCGGCAGGCGTGAGTAGTTCGCTGAGGTGTTTGATGCTGTGAGAATCCGATGTGGACATAAATACTCCGTGTTGCTAGAACAGCATGTGTTGGGCATCAATCGGCGCGCAGTTGAGGGTCAGGACTTGCTCAGCTTCTTTGCCCAACCATGTGGGCAGCTCTTCGCGAATCACCGCCACGTACTGTGGATTCTGCTCGATCAAAACAAAACGTCGCCCCAACTTGATGGCCGCCTTGCCGACGGTGCCGGCGCCTGCAAACGGATCAAGCACCACATCATTCTTGAACGAGTAGTAGCTGATCACCTTTTCGGCCAGTTCCAGCGGGAAGATCGCCGGATGGCGCTCATCGTATGCGGGTGTGATGCGCCAGATGTTGGTGTGTTCGTAGTCATCACCAATCTTCGAGGCCTCCACCAGCGCCTGGTTCGGATGTGCGCGGATGTTCCAATCAATCAGGCGACTGGTTTGCTTGCGATAAACCAGCACATATTCCGTTACCGGCACGGGCTTGTACTGCAGCGGATTGCGATCCGCCGCAAAACGGCGTCCCCGCCCTGTGGCCCATCCGGCCCCCTCCGGTTTTTCCCAAATA
The DNA here is from genome assembly GCA_964513955.1 of uncultured Anaerolineae bacterium. GTDB lineage: Bacteria > Chloroflexota > Anaerolineae > SSC4 > Amarolineaceae > Amarolinea. Next base: position 2,877 of record CAZEPA010000584.1, read on the forward strand.
ATGTCATCAATGAACTCGTAGCCTTCTTCGGTGAACAAGCGGTGCATGTCGAACGGCACAGCAATGCGCCGCGAGGCTTCGCTGCGGTTGGCGCGTCGGATTAGCACCGGCGACACGTTCATGACAAAGAAGCGTCCCTCGGC
>CAZEPA010000585.1:0-3012 GCA_964513955.1 uncultured Anaerolineae bacterium
AGAACGCCGCCTCCGTGGCCGGCCTGATGCTGACCACCGAAGCCATGGTCGCCGAAGCGCCCAAGGACGATGCCCCGGCCGCCGGCGGCATGCCGGGCGGCATGGGTGGCATGGGCGGCATGGATGGGATGATGTAATCCCTCCGGGCTGCGCGCCTGCCGATATCACCGGCAGGCTGCACATTCTGCAAACCCCGTGGGCTTTGGCCTACGGGGTTTTTTTTATACAGTTTTGGTCAGCAAGTTCCATTACTTCACCAGCTCCATCAGCTTGGGGCTTGAACTTGAGTTTCATGACTTTGCTGGGGCTTTCTTACTGCAAGCGCGCCGCCGAAGTACCCTGCAGAAAGGCGTAATCCATTGATTTATTTGGAAAATATTTGAATTGTTTGCTGCAGTCATTCTGCAAGTTGCCAAACGGGCTGGCCTCTCGACCCCATGTTGCAGATACGCCCGTTGCGCCTGAGCTTGGTGAGCAAGTTGCCCACCTTGGCATCCTTCTGCTCAGCCGTCAGCGCATCACTGAGCTTGCCTAACAAGAGTCGATTGATCTCTGCCCGGGTGGCACTTCCGAACTTCTCCAGGTAGTCGGTGAGCAACTTGGCGTAGAACTCGTCGTCCTGTGCCCGGGTCTTGATGTAGTTCGCTTTGTCGTCCGTCGCCGTGGCCACTGCCGCCGAAACATGCAGGTTGGGCTTGCGCCCCTCGATCAGGCCACTGCGCTTCAGGCGCGCCACGGCAGTGTCAGGTATCGGCAGTCTCTTTTGCACCCTGTCCAAGGCCAGCACATCGACAAGGGGCAGATCGGTTTTCTGGATCAACAGGCGGCTGTATGCCAGATCCACCACGCCGCCGTACACCGTCATGCGCACCACGCCAGGCTCGCCCAGATCGTAATCGGGCATCGGGAAGTAGCGCCGGGCCTGCTCCTGGTGCATCAGGTGAATGCCGTAACCCATGGTGTCGATCATGTTCAGCTCAGCCATCGCCTGAGCCAAGAAGGGGTTGCGGTAACGGCGGGGTGTCTTGTTGCCTTCGATGTAGTCGTCTGGTTGACCATCGAAGAACTGCCCTTCGTTCTCAAACACCAGGGTCGCAGGCTTTTCGGTCACGACGATCCGCCCGCAGCGGCTGTAGTCCTGGTGAGCGATGCAGTTGTGCAGGGCTTCCAGCACAACGCGACGGTCGTACTTGGCCACCTCGACGGGGATCAATGAGTGGTCTGGCAGGATGCGAATCTGAACATTGCGGATGCGCTGGTACAACTCGCTGCTGGTGATCAGGAAGGGCAACCCGAAATGCTCGTAAGCCCGCTCCGGGCCCTCCAGTTTCCAGGTCAACTGGGCAGGGTGCGGCAAAAGCCAATGGGCTGATGTTGGCTGGCCCAGCAAGAGCAAAGTGGCCCGAGTGATCTGACCATCGCGCAGCAGCCTGGCTCGCTCCAGAAAGGTCTGCATGGGCCAGGCCAGCACCTCGGCCTCAGAAAAGCGGTTGGCATATTTCTTGGCAAATGCACTGCGCGCCACCAGCAAGGCCTGTTCATCCAGATGGGCCAGCGTGGCACCCGGCACCCACTGAGCGGTCCAGTCCGTGGACAGCGTCTGCTGCCGGATTTCATCTTGCTTGTCCAGGCCCAGCGAAGCGCGGCTCTCACCGGCGCGAGCGTAATAGTGGCCTTTCCAGGCAATCGGCATGCCCCGTGGGGCTGGGGGCACCTCCATCAGCACCACCCGCCCCAGCGGGTGAGCCAGCACGTGAATGTCGCGCAGCGTGATGCTGGGCTCGGTGGCCTGGGCAATCTGGTTTTTCAGGCTCTGCAGTCGTACGGCGTCCAGGCGATAGTCGGAACCCACCACGGTCCTGGTCTTGTCATGGACACCAAACACCAGCCACGCCCGCTCCACGCCACGCAGGTTGGCTTCGTTGCTGAGCGCAGAAAAGTATTCGCCAATCTTGTCGGTGTCGTAATCGTTGTTGGCCTGCTTGAACTCCACCACCTCGCTCTCCCAGGCGGCGATGAGTTCATTCAGCAGAGCGGTCAGCGCAACCTGATCCATACCTGGCTCCCTCAGATGCACTTCACTTCGGTGGCGGGCGACAGCAGCTTGAAGATTTGTTCCACGTTGATCTTGACCGAGCTGTCCTTGAAGCCCAAATCCACAGCCGTGAAGCCGTGAAGCGGCATGTAGGCCGTGTCCGCGCCGTTGGCCTGAACAACGGCGAAAGGCTGCATGGGCGCCTTGGTGCGGTTGCTCTTGAACCGGGCCTTGCGGCGCATCCAGTCGGCGCATTCCTTGGCGATGGCGCGTTGGGTCAGCTTGTTGCGCAGCTGAATCTCGAACTCGCTGCCGTATAGGCTGCGTTCACGGTCGAGCTTGGGGATGTGGAATTCCTTGCGCTCTTTACGAATTTTGTCGGTGACCTCGCTGGCCGTGAAGGTGGGCGAGGTGAAGATGAAGCTGAGTTCGTCGATCTTCTCCAGCTCGGCCTTCAAGGCCTCGAAGGCGTACATCGAGAAGCACGAAGCGGCGATCTTCAGCCGTGATTTGGGCTTCAGCGTCGCCTTAAGGTCGTCACCCAGCAACCGGGTGATGTTGTCAATCAGTTCCATGTTTCTTCTTCCGCTCCCCAGCGTTGACCGGCGCATCGGGTGCGGCTTCCAAGCCGTGCTCTTGCGCGTAGGCAAGAACCAGCACCTCGACCATGGACGCGACGGATCGGTGTTCCCGTGCCGCCGCCAGCTTCAGCAACTGCTTGATATCTTCTGAAGTGCGGATAGACAAGGTCTCATCCTTCAGTCGTTTCATGGTCGTGCACCCCAATGGTTTTGTCATGCGAATGTACTGCATTTTGCGGGTATTTCCGGATATGCAAGGGCTGCCAGTGGTTCTCAAAAGGACATCATCAACCCATACGGCACACGGTTGCACAACGGCAGGCAGACCGCAGCCCCGCGCACCCGCCGGCCTCAGGCCTGCGGGGGTTTTTCTTGCGCCGCAAACGCCACGCGCAC
>CAZEPA010000586.1:0-3010 GCA_964513955.1 uncultured Anaerolineae bacterium
TCTGCGCGCCAAAATCGAGGCGACGGAGCAGCAGGAGCCAGCCCGTCTGGTTACGACGACCGCGTATCGCTGGCGTTATCGTGGTGCCATTAAGTGGCAGTACGGCGAGCTCACAGAAGAGACCGTAATGGCGGCAAGAGAGCACAACCACGAAGTTGAGCCGCTCTACGCCCTCCCTGGTGCACAGAACGTCCCTGAAAAGCTGTGCTACGACAGTCGGTGGGAAATCTCGATTGACTACGTGGATGGATGGAATGCCGCCGTCGATATGATGCGCGGCAAATCACCGAGCTGGCACTGCCCTGATTGTTGCATTGCGTTTCCGTTCGGCGCACCGAAGTCGTGCCCGAACGACGACGCACGGTGCAACAGCTTGCTCGCAGCAGCGCCGGAGGCAGAGGGCGAGTGATGGACACACAAGAGCAGCGCATGCTACTTGAGCTGGCGGCAAGGGCGGCAGGCTATAAAGTTTATGGCAATGGGAAACTTTTCAGGATTTGGAAAGACTCGAACGTAGAGTGGGTAGATTGGAACCCGCTCACAGACGACGGCGACGCCCTCCGGCTGGCCGAGAAGTGCGGGCTGACGGTTTGCATGGATGGACTAGGAACGGTATCCGCGTGCGATGAACGGCAACGAAAAGAGGTTTTCTGCACTCAGTCCATAAAGGAGTGCGGCAGTCGCATTGAGGCAACCCGTCGCGCAATCGTCCGTGCAGCAGCAGAACTTGGGAGAAACATGAAATGACAATTGACATCAACGAACTGCGAAGGCTGATGCAGGACTTTAAACTGGCCGGTTCGCCTATGCTCGTCCAAACAGCGCAAATGAGCGAGCTTCTTGACCGCCTTGAAGCGGCCGAGAAATCCGACGCTGAAAGCATTGCGATGTACCGCAAGGCGAGGGATGAGCGCGACGCCCTGCGCGCCGAGAACGCCGCGCTCGTAGACGATATGAACCTGCTGCGAAACAACAACACGGCCCTGCGCAGCAAGATCGAAGCAGCTGAAAACGACGCCGCCCACCAAAAGGCCCTCGCAGCTAGTGCATTGCGTGTGGCTGAAGGATGGGAAAGAAAGTGCGGCGAACTGCGCGCCAAAGTCGCAGAGATGGGGCAGCAGGAGCCGGTTGGCGTGCTGCACGTAGGAAGCTACTACGGCGAAGGTGGCTATGACTATCGGAGCTACGAGGACAACGAGAATTATAAACTCGGGTGGGACGCCAGAAACCCGAATCACATCGGATGGGTTGAACCGCTCTACGCCCTCCCCGGCGCGCAGCCCGCGCCGAGCGTGCCGCGAGAGGCCATCGAGAAAATGCTGACGCAGTTGATGGACATCGCAGTCTCCAACGGGGCAAACAGCATCCCGATGCCTGACGAGTATGTTGAAGTGGCTGCTTGGTTATGCGGAATTCCTGCACAGCCCGCGCCGAGCGTTCCTGACGGCTTTAGCCGGGAAGATCTTGAGGCAGTGGCTGATGGGCTGGATGGCTATGAAAAAACGGTCAATGTCGGCAACGTCACAGGCGGGGGTGATGACCATCTGGAATCCACAACCGCCTATGCCGCTCGGTTCATTCGCGCCATGCTCGCAGCAGCACCGGAGGCCAAGCCATGACCGACCACGCAAACGAACTGCGGCGCCATGCCCGCAAGATACCCCACCCGCAAGGCGAGACGCCGGGAGTAATGCTGCGGGCTGCGGACGAAATCGAGCGGCTGGCCACGAAGCTCGAAGCGACTGAAGAAGACAGGGCACGTTTCCTCGTAGAGATGGGAAGGCTATGTGCCCAATGCGACGCCCTACGCCTGCGAATCAAAGCGGCGGAGAAAGAACGCGACGCCCTGCGCGCCAAGATTGAGGCGATGGAGAAGCAGGTGCCGGTTGCTTGGACGACGAAACTAGCACTTGAATACGGAGCGAGCAGGTTAGGTTTTCAGGTCAGTGGCGTAAACATGTGGGGCGAAAACGGAGTTCCGCTCTACGCCCTCCCCGGCGCACAGACACAAGGAGAAGAGAAATGAACGATGACTACCAAAGGATGGCCGCAAACGCAATCTCGCATGAAGCGTTTTGTGCAGGACAGGCGTGGCAACAAGCAGCAGCGGCCCACGAGCGACCTTGTGTACTCTGGAAGCCCAGGCTATTTATCGACGGGAACCAGTGGTGTGCTTTGTTCGGCGAAAATATTCAGGAGGGCGTTGTTGGATTCGGTGACAGCCCGGATGAGGCCATGTGGGCGTTTGACGCTGCATGGCGCAAGAAATTGAGCCCTCTCCCCGGCGCTCAGCCCGCGCCGAGCGTGCCGGATGGATGGAAAGAAGGCGTTGAAGCTGCTGCAAGGCTGATTGACCAGAAAGCAGAGCGTTACGCGAATCGGTTCGGCATCGATGACGTTGGTGGGCTGTCGTTCGGCCAAGGTCCGCACGCGGAAATCAAGATGGACCACTACACAAGCATGATCGAACTGGCGGATGAAGTACGTGCAATGCTCGCAGCACGAGCACGAATGAGCGTGCCCGAAGGCTGGAAGCTCGTGCCGATTGAGGTGGTGGGGTTATACAACTTCATGTGCGCCGCGTTCGTGCCCATGACACCTCAGCAAGAACAGATCGCTGTCCAGCTTGAACTCGCCAAGCGCGCAATGCTCGCGGCAGCACCGGAGGTCAAGCCATGAAATATGTTGCGTGTCTGGGTATCGGATTTTTCTTCGGCTGGCTATACGCACACAGCGTCATTGCTACTGAATGCCGAAAGCTCGGTCGCTTTTACGTGGGAAAGAGCGTGTTCAATTGCACGGAGGCCAAGCCATGATTCAACTGACGGACATCAACGGAAGGGCGCATGCCATCCACCCTGACGCCATTGCTCGACTTGTTGAGCCAGGAACCAGCGGCAAGTGGCACGGAATCAACTGCTATGTGCGAACGTTCGACGGCGACACGATCGAAGTCCGAGAAAGCGTTCTTGAAGTCATGGGGCTGATCAAATCAGCACCGGAGGCCAAG
>CAZEPA010000587.1:0-3010 GCA_964513955.1 uncultured Anaerolineae bacterium
TGATGCCCTGGATCTTCCCATAGGTCAAAGTCAACTGCAGGGCCGCAGCGGTGTAGTTTGGCAGCTCGTGCGCTTCATCCACCACCACCACATCGGGCATGGGAAAGAAAGGCGTCTCGCTGTTGAGATTAAGGGCCAGCAGCGAATGGTTGACCACGGCCACATCCGCCTGTTCCACGCGGCGCTTGGCGCGTTCGTAGAAACAGACACGGATGAGTGGGCAGCGATTTCCCAGGCACTCATGATTTTCGATGGTCAGATGCGGCCGCAGACGCTCTGGCAGGTTCAGTGCATCCATTTCGCCTGAATCGGACTGCGCCCACTCGATGAAGCGGCCGGCGCTAAAACCGGCCTTCAGATGCTCATCGGTTGGTCGTTTCGCCATCTGGTCGAGCTTGCGATTACAGATGTAGTTGCTGCGCCCCTTGAGCAGCGCCGCCTTGAACGGGCGCGGCGCAACCTGCTGCAGCGCGGGAATGTCTTTTAGCCAGAGCTGATCTTGCAGCAGCTTGTTGGCGGTGGCGACCAGGACTTTTTGGCCTGACCAGATGGCCGGCGCCAGGTAGGCAAACGACTTGCCAGAGCCAGTGCCGGCTTCGATGAGCGCGTGGCTGGCGCTTCGTATCGCTTCCAGCACCGTCTCCGCCATCTGCAGTTGCCCAGGGCGAAAAACATAGCGGTTGCCCAGGTAGCGCGCCACCGGCCCCTCGGGGCCCAGGACGGAGTGCAAATCCACCTCGCGCAGCGGCGCCGGGGTGCGCGGCGCTTCTGGCTCGGCGTCCGGCAGTTCCACATCATTCCAAACGGGCAGGGGAGGCGTCGGCGCCTCCGCAAACGAGTCATCGGCCGCGCCAAACGGCTCAGCCGCGGCGTCGCGACGGCGCGAGGGGCGCCCGCGCGGTTCGGCTGCTTGCGCAAGGGCGTCGAGCAGCGCCTGCGCTTCCTGGTTGTCCGGCACAAGGGTCAGCAGATCGCGCAGAATGTTGAGCGTGCGCTGATGTTGGCGGCGTTTCAGCGCACGCTGGGCCTGCGCCAGGGCAAAGCCGATGGCCTGCTCGCGCCGCGCAGGCGCTTCGCCGATCGCAGTAGGTAGGCGCAGCACGCGGGCGCGCAACGCCAACGCCTCGGCCAGCAGAATCACGCCGCGCCAGGCGCGTGGATTGGCTTGTTTGAGCAGGGTGCGGGACATTTGGATCAACTGATCGGCGCGCGCATGGGGCAGCGCGACCAAGATCTCCGACGCGGCTTCGCCGCGTTCACCGCGCGGCGTCATGGCCGCGGCCGCCCCCGCAACTGCCAGGCGCCACAACTGCAGCGTTTCGTCTGGCGCGCCGGGTCGTTCACGCAGTTCGGCGAGCAGCGCCAGGCCGCGCTCATAGTCGCTGCCGGCGAGGCTGCTGTCCGCGCTTTCTTCCAGTGGATCGGATGTATCGTGGCTCATGGCGTCTGTGTGCAGAGTACGCGTGATTGCCTGGGTGGTTAGGCTGGCTGCGAACCAGCGGTGGTGCGCCGCTGCTCGAAGCGTTGCACAAAGCTGAGCACCGTGAACGCCTCGGCAATGTCTTCCAGGCTCACCAGGCCCAAAAACTGTTCGTTATCGTACACGGCGACTGTGCGCGCGCCCTTCTCGCTCATGATGTCTCGCACCTCGTGCAGCGACTGGTCCGCGTGGACGCGCACGAACTCGCGACGCATCATTTGGGTCACGTACAGATCGTTGGTTTCCGTGTTCAGTGCGCGCAGCACGTCCTCGCGCGTGATGATGCCCAGCAGACGGTCGCCCTGGGTCACCGCGAAGTCGGGCTGGTAGCTGGTGAGGATGTGGCCCACCACCTTACTCATGCGATCGCCCACGGTCAAGGAGATAGCGTGCCGATTGTAGGCATCGCGCACACGTAGGGTGTCCAGGACGGTGCGCGCCTGCGCTTCGGTGCTTTCTTGCCCTGCACCGGTGAAGATGAAGATGGCAATCAACGCCAGCACGAAATTGCCGCTGAGAACGCCAATGATGCCCAGAATGATGGCCGCCACCTGGCCGATGCCAGAAGCGATGACCGTGGCGCGGGGGTAACCCATAGACATGGCCAAGAGTGCGCGCAACACGCGGCCGCCGTCCAGCGGAAAGGCCGGAATCAGGTTGAAAATCACCAGGCTGAGGTTGGCGGACAGCAGCCACACCAGCAGCGTGGAGAGCGAAGGCGTCATCTGCAGGCCGCTCAGCAGGCCGCGGCCATCGAGTACATTGAGACCGACGGCAAAGCCGCTGATCAGCAGCAGAATGATGGCGATGACCACGTTGACCAGTGGGCCGGCAATGGCGATGAGCAGTTCGTGCAGCGGCTTGTCGGGGTTGCGGCCAATCACAGCGACGCCGCCCAACGGCAGCAAGATAATTTCGCGCACGGGAATACCAAACCGCAGCGCGACCACGCTGTGTCCCAGTTCGTGCAGGGTGACGCACGTGAAGAGAAGCAGCATCAGGAGGACGCCGAAAGCCGCGCCGCTCAGGCCGGCCGGCCCGCCCCATTGAACCGCCCCCAGAATCAGAATGAGGAAAAAGGTGATATGGATCTTGATGTCAATCCCAAAGACCTGGGCGATCCGAAACGACCAGCTCATCGAAGGTCCTCCTGTATGTGGTTTGTTTTATAGTCTACCAGATTGTACGACGTTCTCGTTTTACGTCAATTATTAGACTGTCCTGACCATCCTGGCGTCACCATCGCAGCCCGCAGTAGGATTAACCACTGGTGAGCGTCTATTTCTTGCGCCGGGGGAAATGAGGAGAATCAAAAAGGACGCCGACCTCGACGGATCGGCGTCCTTTTTAGTGATGACAGCTCAGTTTGTTTACAGGGCGACGGTGCCCGCGGCGCGGGCGTCGTGATAGAACTGACCCCACAGATGACTGGCGGCCAACTGCAAGTAGAAGCTGGCGCCCGCGCTGATGAGCCAGGCTGCGATCCAGCCACACACGGGGATGACGGCCAGCACGCCGCTCACCAGGGTC
>CAZEPA010000588.1:0-2999 GCA_964513955.1 uncultured Anaerolineae bacterium
TAGCCTGCCATTGCGCGCACTCTTCCCAGGAGGATCACTCATGCTTGCGGCCACGCCTCTACTAATCACCCCTACGGGCAAGTCGCTCTTTTCCCAGCACTACCTGGAGACGCGCCTGCCCCGCCATTCCGCCTGGGCGGACGATCCGCAGCCGGCCTTCGCGGCGCTGCAGGCGCTGTGGCTCAAGGCTCGCCAATTCGGCCAGGCCTGGAACGAGGCCCAAACCGAGGATGAGTTTGTCAAGCCCGCGCTGGCTGCGCTGGGCTGGAGCTATATTCCACAGGTCAAGAACCAGCACAGCGGCCGTATCAACCGGCCCGACTATGCCCTCTTCGCGGACGAAGTCAGCAAGAATCTGGCTTATCCCCACCATGGCAACGACGACGCCTTCTATCCTCGCGCCCTGGCCATCGCCGAGACGAAATACTGGGGGCGGCCATTGAGCCGCAAGGACGCCAGCGGCCGCGACACCTGGAAGACCGATAACAACCCCAGCCATCAAATGGTCAGCTACCTGGTGGGCACCCGCTGCCCCTGGGGGATTCTCAGCAACGGCCAGGTCTGGCGCCTCTACAGCCGCGAGGTCAGCAGCACCGCCAGTGAGTACTACGAAGTAGATCTGGGGGCCATTTTTGCTGATGTCGGGGTAGATTTACCCGCCGCGGCGGAGCAGACGCCGGCGCCCAAACTCGCCGCTATGGACGCCTTCAAACGCTTCTGGCTCTTTTTCCGCCGCGCCGCGTTTATGCCGGATGCGCACGGTCGCTCTTTTCTCCAGCACATCCACGAAGGCTCAGCCACCTATGCCAGGGAGATCAGTGATAAGCTCAAGGAACTGGTTTTCGCTGAGGTGATGCCAGAGATTGCGGCCGGCTTTGTGACCTACCGCCGCGAGCAGCTCGGCGTCGCGCAGGAAAGCGAGGAGAGTCTGCGCCAGGTTTACCGCGGCAGTTTGAGCCTCCTCTACAAACTGCTGTTCGTACTCTATGCTGAAGCTCGCAGCCTGCTGCCCATCCACAACCCGGTTACTTTTGTTCGCATACGGTGGGATATCTGCATATTACAGAGAAAGACATCCAACTTGGGTTCTTTGTTGCTTTGCTAAACTCCACATTGCTTGATTGGCGGTTCAATTTAACCAGCACAACAATAACGTGAACGGCTATGAAGTTGAGGCTCTTCCCGTTCGTCGCATCGCCTTCACCACCCCCTCCGCCGACCGCGCCCGCTACGCCGAAGAAGGCCGCCGGCTCTACGCGCAGTTCTGCATCACGGCCGACGACGCCGGCGTGCTGGCCTTCGTGGCGCATCACCTGGCCCAGGGGCAAGCCGACATCATCCACGACCTGCTGGCCTTCCTGGCCGAGCAGATGATCGAGATGAACAAGGCCAGGCAGGCCGAGATCAAGGGCTTCCTGGCCTGGCTGAGCCGTGAGCTTGGCGCGGACATCGGCACGTTGAGCAACAAGACGGCCATCCAGACCTACCTGGGCGACTATCAAAAGGACAAGGCGCACGCCACGCTGGCAGAGGTGTTGGCCGTGCTGCGTCAGAACCGGCGCAAGCTGGCCGTGGATCCGAGCCAGCGCGCCTTCCAGGAGCATCTCGCCGCCGAGTACGCCGCCAGCCTGGCCAAGCTGCTGCCGATCAAACAGCGCCTGGCCGCCAGCGATCGGCTGATTGACCATGTGGTCTACCGGCTCTATGGACTGACCGCGGAAGAGATAGCCGTGGTGGAGGGTGCTGGGTAGATGATCGCTGGCTGTGGTATAATTCTGCCTGAATGGAAGAATAGGCGATGCACACGCTGACCATCGAGTACCCATCCGAACTGCTGGGGGCCTTACAACAGGAACCGCAGGAATTCGAGGCTGACGCCCGCCTGCTTTTGGCCCTGAAGCTTTATGAGATTGGCCGGCTCAGCACTGGCTTAGCGGCCAGGCTGGCCGGAATGCCGCGTTCAGCTTTCATTTTCCTGTTGGGCCGGCATGGGCTTTCTCCGTTCGGCCAGTCTGCTGATGAGCTAAAGGAAGACAGCGCCATCCTGCAAGACTGGCTGCAACGCCGCGCCGCTGGCGCGGCGGAGACGGTCTCGCTGGATGATCTGGAGCGGGAGCTGTTGGCCGATGGCTGTAATGTAGAGCGACATGTGATCTTGGAGGATAGTTATGACCCTGGAACAACTGCTGGCTGATATTCATGCCCTGGAAGAAGACCTCCTGGCTTTTGAACGCAAGTACGGGATTCGTTCGGAGACCTTCTTTGCTTTGTATCAAAGTGGCGAGGAACCTGAAGACGATTCGTGGATGCTGGATTTTGGCGAATGGGCCAGCGTCTATCGAACCTACCTGGCGCGGCAAGCCGAGTATCGCAACGAGGTGCAGCGCCGCCAACGACAAGCACCCAGTCTCGCCGGCTTGATCCGGGTCGCCGCATGAGTAATCCGCTGCGCAGTGCCGACGACTATGAGCTCTTTGTGTATACTGCCGGAGCAGTTTTCTTCGATCCTTGTGTCTACTCTGGTGTTCGAACGTCGCGGGGCAACGCTGGCGCGCGTCGCTGGCCAACTCACGCTTGACCGAGGCTATCGAATCGTTGTCCGTGAGCGAGTTCTCTTCGATCGTCTACCTGCTCTGATCGAATGGTACGGATACGAGGTATGGCAAGGCGAGGAGAAACTGCTCTGGTACGATTCGCAGCCGCACCCCGATGACCCTAGGCTGCAAAGCACTCATCCCCATCACAAACATATACCTCCAGAAATCAAACACAATCGGATCCCAGCGCCTACGATGAGCTTCACCCATCCGAACTTGCCGGCAGTGATTCGCGAGGTCGAGGTAATGCTCGCAATCTCAGGGAGCGATCTGAGGGCGGTTTAACCTTAGAAATTGCACCGTATCCTTGCGCCAAACAAGCCCATTCCCATGCCTCACCGCTAATATGAGCTGCTGCCGAAGAGATCGCTGTGGCCGCGGGTCACTGACCTATCCACGAAG
>CAZEPA010000589.1:0-2998 GCA_964513955.1 uncultured Anaerolineae bacterium
TAGCCAACCATGCCGCTGAACGAAGCCGATACCCGCGCCCAATTGATTGATCCTCAACTGAACCAGGCCGGCTGGACGCGCAGCCAGGTCACCCGCGAGCACTATTATCGTACGGACTGGGCTTATACCGCGGGCAAGATCGTGCTGCGCGGGGATCGGGCGGAACGGCTTCCACCAAAGCGCGTGGATTATCTACTCCGCTACACCGACAGCCTGCCCATCGCCGTGGTGGAGGCCAAAGACGAGGGCAAGCCGGCCGTCTCGGGTTTGCAGCAGGTCAAGGACTATGCGCGCGAGTTGGGGCTGGCCTTTGCCTTTGCGGCCAACGGCCATGAGATCATCGAGTGGGACGCCTTCACCGGCAGCACGCGTCCCTGCGAGCGGTTTCCAGGGCCTGAGGATCTCTGGCGCCGCTGGCAAATCAACGCCGGCCAGGGAGAGCCGATGCCGCACGGGACAGGCGAACTGCGTCCGGTCTACAGCGTAGAGACTGCGCAGGCCCGCCGTCGCAATCCGCTCTTGCATCCCTACGCCCCTCCGGAGGCCACACGCGGCAAGGAAGTGCGCTATTTCCAGGAAGTTGCGGTGCGCGCCGTTTTGCAGCGCATCATGCGTGGTCAGCGTCGCATCTTGCTCACGATGGCCACCGGCACGGGCAAGACCTTCACCGCGCTGCAGATCGTCTGGAAACTGATCAAGTCTGGCTGGCTGGGGCGCACGAAGGACGGCCAGCCGGCGCGCGTGCTCTTTCTGGCCGATCGGGTGGTCTTGCGCGACCAGGCGTACAATGCCTTCAGCCCCTTTGCCGCCACCGCCAGTGACCCGCGGCTGCTCCTTGACGAAGAGGCCAGGCGCCCGAGCCTGCATCGCGAAATCTACTTTGCTCTCTACCAAACCCTGTGGAATAGGGACGCACTGGGCGCGCGGCTCTTCGAGAAGTTTCCGGCCGATTTCTTCGACCTCATCATCATTGACGAGGCGCATCGTTCAGGCTTCGGCACGTGGCGGGAGATCCTGGACACCTTCAGCGGCGCGATTCATCTCGGTATGACGGCTACCCCGAAGCAGGAAGAAAACATAGACACCTATGCCTACTTCTGCGCGGAGGAGCCGGCCGTCGCCCTGGATCCCGCGTTTCCCGAAAAGGGCGCTTATCACCCACCTGCGTACGCGTACAGCCTGGGGCAAGGCATCGAAGACGGGTTCTTGGCAACCTACAAGGTGCATCGCATTCGCACCGACGTAGACAAAAACGGGCTCCACATTCACGAGGCCGTCGAGAAGGGAGCCGAGGTCTTCGTGCCCGAAGACGCGGTGCTCAAGGATGCCTACGACACGCCTGAGTTCGAGCGCGCGGTCAGCCTGCCCGATCGCACCGCAGCCATGACCCGCCACCTGGCCCAACTGCTGCGGCGCTTTGGGCCGATGCAAAAGACGATGGTGTTTTGCGTGGACATGGATCACGCCCAGGAAGTGGCCCGGCAGCTCAACAACGAGTTTGTGGACCTGGGCTTCGGGGATGATTACGCCGTCGCCATTGTGAGCGAAGAAGGCGCGGCCGGCCGGCGCCGCCTGGCGCAGTTCCAGGACAGCGATAAGCCGCTGCCGGTCGTGGCGACCACCGCTGAGCTGCTCTCCACGGGCGTGGATGTGCCCGCGGCGCGCAATATCGTCTTCATGAAGACCGTCTCCTCGCCAATTCTCTTCAAGCAGATTATCGGTCGCGGGTCGCGGGTTGATCCGGACAGCGGCAAGCTGTGGTTCCGCATCATTGACTACACCGGCGCGACGCGGCTGCTCGATCCGCAGTGGGACAAGCCCCCCACGGCCGTCGAGGCGTCTGCGGACGAACGGCCCCGCACCGCCGCGCTGACAGGAGCCGTCCGCCTGGCGGAGACCTACGAGCTGCTGGTAGGCGCCAGTATCGCGCTACAGGTTGGCCCCAACGAGCAGGTTGGGCCGATCCTGACGGACGAGGAGGGGCGCTATCGCTTCGACAAGCTGCCGGCCGGGGAGCAAAAGATCATGGCGAGTGGGCCGAAGCTGGCGCGGCGTGAACTGCACGTCGTGATCGAAGCGGACGCGGAGACGGTTTTCGATATCGAGCTCAAGCCGGCCGGCGAGCAAGCCGACCGCAAGATCAAGGTGACGGGGCTGGAAGTCACCATCGCAGATGAAGCCACCTTCATCATCGCTGGCATCCACGAGCCGATGTCGCTGGAGCAGTACCTGGACTACACGCGCAGCAAGATTGCCGGTTTCGTGCCAGATTGGAGCAAACTGCTGACGATCTGGCAGGATCCTGAACAGCGCCGCGTCTTTCTAGAGCAGTTGGAGAAGGCAAGCATTGATGTGGATGTGCTGGCCGAGGTGCTCGATCACCCCGAAGCCGACCAGGCCGATTTGTTGGCGCACCTGGCCTACGGCCGGCCGCTGCGCAGCCGTGTGCAGCGGGCAACGGCTTTTCGCCAGCGCGAAGATGCGTGGTTGGGCAGCCAGGCCGAAGAGGCGCGCGCGGTGATCCTGGCGTTGGTGGACAAGTACATCCTGGGTGGGCTGCGGGAGATGACCGACCCGGCCGTCTTTCGCGTCAGCCCTTTCCGCGAGATGGGCGAGGCGCGCGGCGTGCTGCGGCGCTTCGGCGGCGACCCGCAGCGCTTTCGGGCGACGATGACCGAGCTGCAGCGTCGGCTGTACGCAGACGCGGCGTAGGGCGGCGGTATGGTATACTTCGACGAAGGTAAGGAATGAGAAGCAACTGGAGGGTGTTATGGCAAAGTCAGGAGTGGTCGAGCGTGCAAGGTTGGACGCTTCGCTCAAAGAGATGGTCCACCGGATTAGGGCCATCGGAAACCCTCAGAAGATCGTCTTGTTTGGTTCGCGCGCGCGCGGTGACGCACGCCCCGATAGCGACTATGATCTGCTGCTGATCGAGCCGTCGGACCAGCCGCGCTACCGCCGCGCGGCGCGCTACCGTCGCGCCCTGGTCGGCCTGGCG
>CAZEPA010000590.1:0-2994 GCA_964513955.1 uncultured Anaerolineae bacterium
AAACCATCAATTTTACAACAACCGGCTTACAGGATCACGTGATCATTGCCGGCGGCGGCCGCGTGGGACAATACGTGGCGCAGGTATTGCAGCAACTCAAATTAGCCTTTGTGATCATAGAACTGGACTATCGGCAGGTTGAACAGATCAAGCGAGCAGGTTTCCCCGTCATCTACGGCGATGCCGGCCAGAGCACGGTTCTGGAAGCCGCCGGGGTTGGCATGGCCCGCCTCGTCCTGATCACGACTCCGGCGATTACGGTTACGCAATCCGTCATTGACCAAGTCGGCCGAATTAACCCATCTCTACACATTGTGGCCAGGGCAGAGGGGCTGGATCAGATGAGAATGCTTCATCAACAAGGGGTTTATGAAGTGGTGCAACCGGAGTTCGAAGCCGGCTTGGAGATTACCCGTCAGGCGCTTTTGCATTTGAGCATCCCCGTTACCGAGATTCAACGCTTCACAGATAAGGTGCGCCGAGAGTTGTATGGCCCCTTCTATCAGTCTGACCCCCAACATCAGATTATGGCGCAGTTCAAGAACGCAACGCACCTGCTGGATTTAGCCTGGGTGACGCTGCCCGCCAACAGCCCGGTCATCGGGCGGACGATCAGAGAGCTAAAAATCCGCACTCAGACTGGCGTATCGGTCGTTGGTGTGATGCGTGACGGGACTTTTCAACCCAATCCTGATGCAGAGTATCAATTCGTTGCCGGTGATTTGGTAGCCGTGATCGGGAATCCAAGTAAGCTGACTGCCTTCGAAGCACTAGCCACTCCACCGGCGCTTGACTCACTCGCTGTGGCCTAAGCCGCGCGGGACTCTGTTTGCGGCGGCGCGGCCAGCACCTGCGGTAGAGCCGCCAGGGCCACGGCCAGGGCGATGATCTGCTCGGCGCGGAACCCGCCGGCCAGGAGCGCGCTGTCGCCGCGGAAAGCGTCGAACAGCAGGCGGCTCAGCGCGTAGAGGAAGAGCGCCAGCCAGGCGCGCTGACCCGGCCAGGTTGCCAGTCGGCGCAGCACCGCCCAAAGCGCCAGCAGTTGAGCGGTCATTTGGTAGAGCTGCACGGGGTGGCGCCGGGCGCCCCACAGGCCCACAGCCCACGGCAGCGTCGAAGGCGTGCCATAGGCATCGCCGACAAAGAAATCGGCCAGGCTCAAGATCGCCAGCCCTAGCAGGACGCCTGGCGCGAGCGCGTCCAGCACAGGCAGCAGCGGCAGGCGCAGGCGTCGGACGTAGAGCCATCCAGCCAGCAGGCCGATGAGCAGGCCAGGCGTCCAGGCCAGGGCGCCTGAGCGCAGTGAGACGATGGCAAGCGGGTCTTGCTGATAGGCCGACCAGAACTGCACGACATAGGCCAGGCGGCCCCCGACCAGCGTCGCGATGGCGCTGACAAAGCCCAGATTCCAGAGGTGATCGCCATCCAGGCCGCGGCCGCGCGCCACGCGCGCGGCCAACCACAGCGCCGTGTACAGCGCCGCCAGCGCCAACAAAGGCTTGACGGGCAGACTGACGCCGGCAATCAAAATGGTACGCACCACGTTCGTTGTTCCTACTTCAGCAGACTTTCCATCTTACTTGCCAGCAGGGCCTGGCTCATCGGGCCGCCGATGACGATCTCGCGGATGACGCCCTCGCGATCTACAAAAAAGGTCGTGGGCAGCGAACGCACGCGGTAGAGCTGGCTGACCGCCGCGTCACGGTCGAGCAGCACGGGAAAATCCAAACCGAGCGTCTGCATGAACCCGACCACCTGGGCCGGCTCTTCAGCCTGGTTGATGCCCAGTACGTGCACACCCTGGCGACGATAAGCCTGCGCGGCGGCCTGCAGGGCAGGCATTTCGGCGCGACAAGGCGGACACCAGGTGGCCCAGAAATTGAGCACCAGCGGCTGCCCGCGCCACTCCGCCAACCGACTACTTTGTCCGTCCAGGTTGCTGAGGCTGAAATCCGGCGCGGGGAAGCCGACCTGTGGGCTGGGCGGACGCTGGCCGGGCGGGCCGAGCAGCGTTGCATCCTGCACCCGCGTCGCGTTGATCCAGACCAGGCCCGCGATCAGCAGCAGCGGCCAGGCCAGCCGCGTGGCTTTCATGCTGCGCCCTGGGCCACGACAAAGGCCACGGCGTACGCCGCTGTGTGTGACAGGCTAATGGCCCACTGCTGCAAGCCCAGGCGCTCGGCCTGTGCGCGCGCGGCGCCGTGCAAAACCACGGTGGGCTGGCCCTGCGGCGTGCGCACAATCTCGATCTCGGTCCACTCCAGGCCGTCCCAGCCAGTGCCAAGCGCCTTGCTGACGGCCTCTTTGCCCGCCCAGCGCGCGGCCAGCGACGCAGCCTGGCCCCGGCAGTCGGCCGCTTCCTGGGCGGTGTATACCCGCGCCAGAAAGCGCGCGGGATACCGATCCAGCAGTGCCTGCACGCGCGCAACCTCGATCAAATCAACGCCAATGCCCAGCGTCATAGGAATCTGCGTCCTGTTTAGCCGCGATCACGCGGCCGCGGGTGGGCCGGCAATGCCCAGGGCGTAACTTGCCGGGTCCAGGAAACGTCGCACGGCTGCCTGCAACTGCGCCGCGGTCAGTTGTTTGATGAAAGTGGGATAGTGCTTCAGGAAATCAAGCCCCAAGTTGAAGCGTTCCATATCGGAAATCGTGTCGGCCACGCCTTGATTCGTTTCCAAACGCAAAGGCAAAATGCCGGTCATGAAAGCTTGGGAATCGGCCAGCTCGTCCTCTGGGATCAGCTCATCGCGCAAGCGCACGATTTCCTCAAGCACGCTGCTGATGGTGCGCTCAACGTTTTCTGGGTTGACGCCGGCCACCGCCATCCATGAGCCAGGGCCTTCACCAGACTCCACCGCGCTGTAGGCGTAGTAGGCCAGGCCTTGCTTTTCGCGCACGTTTTCACCCAGGCGCCCCATCATGCCGAAACGCCCCAGGATCGTGTTGGCCAGGGCCACCGCGTAGTAGTCAGGGTCGCTGCGTTCTGGCCCC
>CAZEPA010000591.1:0-2988 GCA_964513955.1 uncultured Anaerolineae bacterium
GAAACTACTTTACCTTAA
The DNA here is from genome assembly GCA_964513955.1 of uncultured Anaerolineae bacterium. GTDB lineage: Bacteria > Chloroflexota > Anaerolineae > SSC4 > Amarolineaceae > Amarolinea. Next base: position 19 of record CAZEPA010000591.1, read on the forward strand.
GACCGATACTTTGTCAAAAGCGCTCGGAGAGGGCCATGCGGTCAAAACAGGCCATGAAACCGGCGAATGTCAGGTTGAAGCCGTACACAGCACAGCCAATTTTACTGCTTTTCGTCATCAGCCCTGGCAATTGCAACCTTCCGGGCGGGGTTAAGAAGGACGGTCGGCCAACGTCAAGGCCAATTGACGAGGGTTGCGCAGTGTTTCAGGCGCGGCCGCCTCTTGTGGGGCTTGCGCCTCTTTTTCCTGCCCATCGGTGGCCGCGCGCTTGACAATGATTCTTTTTTTGCCTCCATCGGCTGACAAGGCGCCTTCGGTTCGACCGTTCCAGAGGATGCTGGGCCGGGGAATGCGATAATAGTTCGATTCGTCGTCCGGCCTTTTTTTCTCTGCCGGCGTGCTGGCGCCGCCGGAAAAACGCCCTACCGCGCCCTGCAAATACGTTTCATTCAATTCACAGCAGGTCCATTTTCGCCGCAGCCGTTCGGCGACCTCGCCGGTCACGCAGCTGCCCCCGAAGGGGTCGAAAACGGTGTCCTCCTCATCGGTCAACATGCGGATGAAGTACTCCGGCAGGTCGGCCGGATAGCGGGCCGGGTGGGCTTTGATACCGTGCTCCTGGCAGTAACGCAGATAGGCGCTGTTGCTCTCGGTGTTCGGGATGGCGATGAGGTTCGGCGGGATGGCTGCGCCGTTATCTATCGTGAACTTGTCGCTGATGTCATGCCCGCTTGGACGTTTCTTGGCCTTGTAGTCCTTCTTTTCCAGCAGTTCTTCCATGCTGGGGCTGTAGGGCTGCAAGACGCGCCGGTTGCTGGCCTTGGGCCACGGCGTCTTCGACAGCCACCAGACGGCATTGATCGCGTCCTTGACCCGCACGCGGCGCACGGTGACCCACTCGGCCGGCGTCGGCAGCCGCGACGGGTTCCACCAGTAGAAATCTTGCGCGAGGAAAAAGCCAAATTCCTCGCACAGCATGATGAGCAGCTTGAAGTGGTACAGACTGCGCGTCGGCGTGCCGGAATTCCAGGCTCCGCCGATGTCAATCACCAGGCTGCCGCTGTCCTTGAGCACGCGGTGAAACTGCTGCGCAAAGGGCTTGAACCAGGCAAGGTACTGGTCCGCTTCGACATTGCCGTATTCTTTCTTGCGCACCAGCCCGAAGGGCGGACTGGTCATGATGAGGTCAATGCTGGCGTCTTCCGTGGCGCGCAGAACATCCAGCGCGTCGCCCAGAAAGAGGCGGCCGCGCGAGGTTTCATGGAAAAGCCTGGGCGCAGGCTGGGCATCTTGGTTTTCCACAGGCGTCTCCTTCAAAGCTCGATCTTTTTCAGCGTCATAGCATGGTGCGCCTCACGGCTGAAGACATCTACGACATGCACCGGGTTGTGTCTGATATTACCGAGGTCGCTGCGATCAATCATCACAAGGCACAGGTTCGAGTCGGTCATGATCTTGTTGGCGTAGCGCCGGGCCTCTGGACCGATGTCTCCCGTACTGACGATGACAATGACGTTCGATTTCAGAAAGTGCGTCAAGCCGACTTCTTTTGCCACGTCATCCAGGGATACGCGTGCCGTGTTTTTGCACTGTACTTGCCAGCGCGAGAACACCAGGCGGGCCGACTCGAAAACAAGATCCACCTCGGCGCCGCCCGTGGCCTGCGCCCGCAGGCGGGTAGCCACATAAGTCATGTCCAGCAGGCGCATCAGCTTGAAAGCCAGGGCTTCGAGCGCCAGCCCGCCGATATAGCGATCCTCCGACTCGATCTCAACCAGAATCTCGGCCAGCGGCTTGCGCAGCAAGTCCAACAGCTTCGGGTCAGTCTGGTCTTTGAGCTGGTCGAGCAGCGGTGTTACCACGTCTGCAACCAGCTTCTCGGTGCGCGCCACCATGAAGGGCTTCGCCCCTCGCCCTTCGGTCGTTTTTGTGGCCGTGATATATCCTGCTTCGATTAGTGCGTTGAGCACCAATTTTGGCAGACTCTTCTCGGGGAAGTTGACCCCATAGGTCGCTGCCGCCAGTTTGGTGATTGCGTTCGCTGGTTGTGGATCGGAAATACCACTATTTGCGAGCGCCAGCAGGAAAGCCCGCTGTTCACTGGTGAAACGCGCAAGGACGCCGAAGTCATTCGGGGTAGTCCCAAGTACGACAGGCAAACGGATTTCGTCTATCTGCCAGCGGTCGCCCACGAACACGCCCGCTTTGGCCAGCCACAGACGCATCATGCTGGGGTGTTTGCCGCCCGGCGGGTAGTGGATGCCCCGTTCCGCAAGCGCCGTGCGTAGCGAGGTCAGATTGACCGGTTCCCCGGCTGCGGTCATATCACGGATGCACTGCACCATGGCCATGCCCTTGAGGTTGAGCAGAATGTGCCGTCCCAGGGTCTCGTACAGCTTGGTCTTGTCATCTCTGATGGCGTGCAATGCGCGCCCGAAGTCTGTCAGGTTTGCGTGCTCGTCAAGCAGTCCATAAGCCTTCATGCCGAGCCGACAGTTCATCGCGAGGGTTTGTTGATTCTTGGCGTTGCCGCCGCCATGCGTCGAGAAAAACTGAGCCTGAATCTCGGCTTGCAGCGCCTTGGCGTCGCCCTCATGGGCCACAGCCAGGTCAAGCAAGACCGGCAGTTCGATCTGCGACGGAGAAAACTCGCTGCCAAACGGTAAGTCGCTTTTCTGTGTCATGCTTGCTTTCGTTTTTTCTTCAAACCTACGGCGCGGGCCTTACCTGCTGGGCACTCCGCGTAGAGCCACTGCCGAGAGCAAAGATCGCTGATGGATAGGCAAACAGTTTACCACGCTCAGGCGAAATTGACTATTTTGTTCTGATTCAGCCGTTGATGGAGGTTTCAGTGCGCAATGCTGCCCAGGAACCGCCGGATCTCGGCAGTGACCTCCAGCGGCCGCGTCATGGTGGGCACGTGACCCGCGCCGTGCACGATGGCGAGCCTGGCCTGGGGCAGCGCCTGCG
>CAZEPA010000592.1:0-2983 GCA_964513955.1 uncultured Anaerolineae bacterium
AAGAAAAAGAACGCTACCGCACGCAGTTATCCTCCATTCTGGATTACGCCCAACGACTGCAACGCCTCCCCACCGATGACATCGAGGCCACGGCCACGGTGCTGCCGCTCACGAACGTCTGGCGGACTGACGAAGTGCAGCCCTGCCTTCCTACCGCGGACGCGCTGGCCAATGCGCCTGACGCCGAAGACAATCATTTCCGCGTGCGCGCGGTGCTGGAAGAAGAGTGATGGCCGTGAATCTGTCTCGACTTACCATTCATGAAGCGCATGATCTCTTGCGACGCGGCGAGTTGACCTCGTTGGCGCTCACCCAGGCGCTGCTCGATCGCATCCTGGCGGTTGACAACGACTTGCAGGCTTTCCTGACCATTCTGCCTGAAATGGCGCTGGAAATGGCCGCGGCGGCGGATCAGCGCCGAGAGCAGGGTGAAGACCATCCGCTGCTCGGCATTCCCCTGGCGCTCAAAGATGTGCTGTGCCTGGAAGGGGTGCGCACCACCTGCGGTTCGCGCATTCTGGAGGATTTCATTCCGCCGTACACGGCCACCTCGGTGGCGCGCCTCGAAGCCGCCGGCGCAATCTTCCTGGGCAAGACCAACACCGATGAATTTGCCATGGGCTCTTCCACCGAGAACTCGGCCTTCTGCACGACGCACAACCCCTGGGACTTGACACGCGTGCCCGGCGGCTCCAGCGGCGGCAGCGCCGCGGCGGTCGCGGCTGATTTGTGCCTGGGCGCCTTAGGCTCAGACACCGGCGGCAGCGTGCGCCAGCCAGCCTCCTTGTGCGGCGTCGTCGGCATCAAACCGAGCTATGGTCGTGTCAGCCGCTTTGGCCTGGTGGCCTTTGCCTCCTCCCTGGATCAGATCGGCGCCTTTGGCAAGGATGTGACCGACGCGGCCATTCTATTGGAAACCATCGCCGGCCATGATCCACTCGATTCGACCAGCATGCCCATTCCTGTGCCTGCCTATCGTCAGGCGCTGACCGGCGACGTGCGCGGGATGCGGATCGGGGTGCCGAAAGAATACTTCATCGAAGGCATCCAGGCCGAAACTGAACAGGCCGTGCGCGCCGCGATTGCACAGTTGGCCGCGCTGGGCGCGGAAATCGTTGACGTCAGCATGCCAAACACGCCCGAGGCTCTGCCGGTTTACTACCTGATTGCGCCGGCCGAGGCGTCGGCCAACCTGGCGCGCTACGACGGCGTGCGCTTCGGCCTGTCGGCCGGCGCGACCGATATCTGGGAAAACTACCGCCAAACGCGCGGCGCCGGCTTTGGGCCAGAGGTCAAGCGCCGCATCATGATTGGCGCCTATGCGCTCAGCGCCGGTTATTACGACGCCTATTATCTGCGCGCACAGAAAGTGCGCACTTTGATTCGCCGTGACTTCGAGCGCGCGTTCGAGCAGGTGGATGTGATCGCCTGCCCCACCTCACCGTTCACCGCGTTCAAGATCGGCGAAAAGGCCGACGATCCGCTGCAGATGTACCTGGCTGATGTGTTCACGCTTTCGCTCAACCTGGCTGGCAACTGCGGCCTTTCCATACCCTGCGGCTTCGACAGCAGCCATCTCCCGATCGGCCTGCAGCTGCTGGGGCCGGCCTTTGGCGAAGAAAAGATCTTGCGTACGGCGCACGCTTATGAGCAGGCCACCACGTGGCATTTGCAGCATCCGCCGATTTGAAACGAAGGCTGAACGAGGAGCAACGATTCTCATGAAAGTTGTCATTCCCCTGGCGGGATTTGGCACCCGCCTGCGGCCTCACACCTACACCAAACCCAAGCCGCTGCTGAACGTCGCCGGCAAGCCAGTCTTGGGACATATCCTGGACCAACTCAAAGACATTGATCTGGACGAGGTCATCTTCATTGTTGGTTACCTGGGCGACCAGATTCGGGAGTATGTAGAATCCAACTACCATTTCCCCTCACGCTACTTCGAACAGAAAGAGCTGCTCGGCCAGGCGCATGCGATCTGGCTGGCGCGCGAGGCCATCGAAGGGCCGATTCTGATCATCTTCGTGGATACCATCTTCGAGGCCAATCTGCTCGAAATCCCGCAGGTCCATGCCGATGGCATCCTCTATGTCAAAGAAGTGGCCGATCCGCGGCGTTTTGGCGTAGCCGTGACCGACAGCGACGGCCTGGTGACGCAGTTGATCGAAAAGCCCGCCGATTTTGAGCAGCGCATGGCCGTCGTGGGCGTCTATCACCTGCGCGACGGCGCCTGGCTTAATCGCGCCATCGAGCAGTTGATGGCCGAAAACAGGCAGACAAAGGGCGAGTTCTACTTGGCCGATGCCTTCCAGGTGATGATCGAACAGGGCGCGCGCTTTGTCACGCGGCCCGTGGATGTGTGGGAAGACTGCGGCAAGCCAGAAACCGTGCTCCATACCAACCGTTACTTGCTGGAACACAGCGGCGCACACGTGGGGCGCGCACGGATTGAGGACTCGACGATCATTCAACCGGTCTATATTGCAGACAATGCCTGCATCAAAGGCTCCATTGTGGGGCCATTTGCCACGATTGCGGCTGGCGCTTGTGTACAGAACTCGCTCATTCGCGATTCGATTGTGGACGAAGATGCGATCATCGAAGACACGATGCTGTGCGAGTCGCTCATCGGCAAGGGCGCGCTGGTGCGCGGGCGTTATCGTAAGCTGAACGTGGGCGACTCATCCCAGGTAGATTTCGGCGCCCTATAACGCAAGCTGCCCGCTTGCTCTGCAAACCGTTCGCAGGAGGATGGTTATGACAAACCGTATTTCCCAACGCGTCGCCAGTGTACCGCCGTCTGGGATTCGGCGCTTTTTCGATATTGCCGCTACCATGCCCGATGTCATTTCGCTCGGCATTGGCGAGCCTGACTTTGTTACTCCGGATGTCATTCGGCGCGCCGGCATCGGGTCGCTGCAGCGCGGCGAAACGCGCTACACCTCGAACTCCGGCACGATCGAGATGCGCCGCGCCGTGG
>CAZEPA010000593.1:0-2979 GCA_964513955.1 uncultured Anaerolineae bacterium
CAACCACTTTCGCCACCAGGGCAGCCGTGGCGCCAGTATGGTCCCAGGCGGCAGCGTCTGGTCTGGCACTTGGCTCACCAGGCTCAAACGCAGATCTTTGACGAGCTGCAGGCGCAAACTCTCGCGCTGTTCAACCAACTGTTCCGCCTTCAAACGCCGCCGATGCTCGAAGATGAGGCTCTGGACAAACGTCGGATTACCGACATGATCGAACACAATCTGCGACGCGGCGTTGGCTGTCTTGATCTTCAAGTCGCCATAGTTGAGCAGTTTGCCTGAGAAGCTGGTGCGCAGGGTGGTATCTTGCACTTGATCCAGAGGCGCTTCCAAGCGGTGTTCATAGATAAATGCGACCTTCTCACGGGCGGTAACGCGCAGGGGAGTCACGACGAAGTAGTCATTGAGATAGTCAACCACGAACCAAATGAGGGCTGGAACGAAGACGACGATGCCCACGATGGATGCGGTCAGTATTGATATCTCGGCGCCCAAACCCTTCAGGGCGACGTAAAGGGCCCCCACACCCGCCAGCAGTGCCAAGGGGATCAGCAGCGAACGAGCCAGGATGATAAAGTGTCGGCGCCCATCGTACAGGAGAGTCTCTCCCTCTTCTTGCCACTGGTACTTGCGACGTTCCTTGTGCTGCGCCCTAACCCTCTCGGTCAGATGGGTGTCTCGCCACAGCGCCGGGTTTGTGCCCATCAGGTAGACCAAATCCTCATAGCGCACGCGAAACCAGGTTGCGCCAGGCTCATCGGCCTGCGCGGGGTCAGCCTGCCCCTGTTGGCTGGTCAGCAGGCCGCCCTGTCGGCCCACGCTGTCTGGTCGCGCGGCGCGCACCGTGGTCTCGTGGCGCTCTTGACGGAAGAGAGAGCTTTGCCCATAGAAACGACCTGGCGCCATCACGTCACGGGGGCGCTCTTTGCCTTCGTCATCTGTGGCGCGAATCACCGCGGCGCCGCGATGCAGGATGCGCAGGGAATTGTCACGTACGCCCTGTTGTGACACGGTCTGCGCGGCCGGGTAGTACTCCCACGCCGTAATGCTGGCCAAACTATGCAACCGCTCAGGCGTCAGGTTTTTGAAAGGGTCAACCAGTCGTAGGAATTCGATGATGGGGGGGAGTCGTAGACGCTTGCCAACCCCGGTGGTGAACGCCAGGTGTTCCATTTCGGACAACGGCACACAGATGAGTTTGCAGCGACCCTGCACGAACGCCGTGGCCGCGGGAATACCTCCCAGGTTATTGGGGCCATTATGGAAAAAATCGCCCGCGGTGATGATTTCAGGTGTTGCCGCGGGCATGGCAACCTGGTACGTGACCTTGACCTGTCCCCAGTCAATGAACCAAAACCAGGTTTCACCCCCAGTCAGGGCTGGTTCACAAATGGTCTTGCCGTCCGTCAGTTCTTCCACACGTGCGAGCGTCGCCAACCGTCTGATCTGCGCGTCGTTCAACGGCGCCAGCAGCGGCATGGCTCGCAGCCGCGCGGCGATTGGCTCACGAATCAAATCCTGACGCAGATTTGGCCGCAGGGACATCGCCCAGCTCAGGTCAGCAGGCGTAATCACGTACAAGCGACTGTCCTGCAGGGCAATCACTTCGGTCTCTTCGTAGATGCCGTCATAGGAGGCCTGGCGGCTGAAAGCGGCGCCAACATTGTGAGTGCGTTCCCACCACACCTGGCCTGTGGAATCACGGCCGGTCTCACGAAAAGCGCCGCTTGGCACGAGGTACAAATAATCGCCTGCGCCGCGCGTCTCCGTGAGCTGATCGCCAGCCTCGAACTCACGCTCCACAATACGCTCAGCCAGCTGCTGCCGGTCGGTTGGGTTCAATACCTTGAGCGCAGTGAAGTTGTTGAGATCCCTGGCAACCTCCTTGCGGTCTACTGAATCTGGTGATTTCTCTTTCATCATGCCGGAGGCCTTTCGTCCAATCCCCCTGAAATCGTTCCCCGCGCCAGCTCGACTGGCCGGCCATCCCCAAGCTGGAATCAGGCCTATTTTACCACACGTTCTCCGCCGGCGCTGCTTACGACCACCAGATGCGCCAGGCGATGACAAAGAGCAGCCCGCTGCCCACGGTCAGGATGGTGTTGCGCGTGCGCCAGGCCACCAGCGCGCTCAGCAGGCCGGCCCACAGGTAGTCGTTGCGCCAGGTCAAGGCCAGCGCGCCCTGACGGATGAGCAGCGCCGGCAGCACCAGTGCGCTCAGCAGGGCCACCGGCAGAAAGCGCAGTGCCAACATCACCCGCGGCGGCAGTGTAATCCGGCTGCCAACTACAAACAAGGAGACGCGGGCGGCGTAGGTGACGGCTGCCATCCCCAAGATGATGAGCCAGACCTTGCTCATCGCCTTGCCTCCAGGGCGACGCCCAGCAGCATCGCGCACAGCGCGGCCACCACCAGGTGCCAGTTGTTGGGCAGAATCAGGGCGCCGGCCACGGCGACAGCGCCAGAGACGCATGCGACCATGCGCATCGTACCTCCCTCGCGCAGTTGAGGCACCAGCAGTCCGATGAAGGTGGCTGGCAGCGCAAAATCGAGTCCCCAAGCCCGTGGATCACCCAACGCTGGGCCGATCCAAAAGCCGACGGCTGAGCTGAGCAGCCAGAAGCTGACCAACGAAGCCTCGATGCCGGCCAGATAGCGCGCGCTTGCCGGGTGCGCCGCCCAGTGCGTGCTGGCCAGGACAAACGACTCATCCACAATGCCGTGCGCCAGCAGCGCCTGCACCCACCAACGCTCACGGCGCAGATGCGGCGCCAGCGCCAGCCCCATGAGCAGGTGGCGCAGGTTGATGAAGAGCGCAGAAAGGACGATCAGGCCGGCTGGCGTTCCCGCGCCAATCATGCCCAGGGCCACGAACTGCGACGCGCCCGCCAGAACCAGGGCTGACATGCCCACCGTTTCAGCCAGGGTGAGGCCCACCGTGTGCGCTAACAACCCATAGGCCAGCCCAAAAACGACCATGCC
>CAZEPA010000594.1:0-2968 GCA_964513955.1 uncultured Anaerolineae bacterium
ACGATTTTTCCGAGAAGACGAGCGCCAGCGCCGTTTCTTCGGGCACGATCAGTATTACCGTGGAATATGTTCAGCAGCCGCAGGAAGCACAGCGGATTCTGATGGAAGGCACGGGCCTGGGCGCTGAAGATGGCGATGCTGGCCGCATGGAGGCCATCCGCATCGGCGTAACGACATGGACGAACCTGGGCGATGGGAATTGGATTCAATCGAGCGAGGAGGCCGCATCGCCCTTTCAGTCGGCGGGCCTGATTTTTGATACACCAGAATTGTTGGTTAGCGTCGCCGATGCGCGCGCATTGGGCGCTGAAACGATCAATGGTCTGGTGAGCGATCACTACGAATTCGACAAAAGCCAGCTCAACATTGCGTCTATTGGCGAGATGGACGAGGCCCAGGGCGAGTTTTGGATCGCACGTGAAGGCGGGTTCATCGTGCGCTATCGCATGCAGGCGCGTGGCAGCGACATCGAGTTGAGCGAGGGGGAGCGCGGCGAGGGTACAATTGCGCTGATCTATGAGGTGCTCGAAGTCAACCAACCGGTGTCCATCAGTGCGCCGCAAGCTGAGCTTGGTCCGCCCGGTTTTGCCACCGGTGAATTTCCCTTGCCGGCTGGCGCGGAAACCAAGCTAACAAGCCGCAATTTCTCCTCGTTTCTGACCGCGCAACCACCCGCCGAGGTTGTGACCTTCTACCAGGACAGGCTGCCAACCATCGGCTGGCGTTTGCTGCCCGATGAAGGGTTTGCCTCGACCGAGATCACCAGCCTGGTGTTCCAAAAGGGAAGCGACAAAATTGCCCTCAGCATCACCGTGGACCAAGATACCGGTCACACCCAAATTCTGGTGTCAGCCGAAGACGCGCCGTGAATCGGCGCTCCACCCCCTCGCGTCGGCGACTTGCTAAAGTCAAGTTTGCCTGGTAAAGTATCAGACAAAGGAGGCCGGTCGTGCCAATGATGTCACCGCGGCGCACCAAACATCGCGTCCCTCTTGGGCTCTATCGAAGCACATGCGTGTTCACTGGCTGCCCGCCTCATGCGGGCGCGTCGGAGATGGAATGAGCTTTGGTTTTCGATTTCAACAGAAGAGGAGATGCAGATGACAACAGCAACCTTACCCGCAACGACGACCGCGTCTGTCAAAGGACACGTAACGCACGTACTGCCGGGCGCGAACTCAGCCATGTTTGTGGCGCGCGACCACATGGCGCTTTCGCCGTCTTATACACGATCGTACCCCTTTGTGATTGATCATGGCCGTGGAGCCGAGGTGTGGGATGTAGACGGCAACCGTTTTGTTGACTTCAATGCCGGCATTGCCGTGAACGCCACCGGCCACTGTCACCCGGCGGTGGTCGAAGCCATCAAGGCGCAGGCCGAGAAGTTCTTGCACTATTCGGGCACCGATTTTTATTACCCCGTACAAATTGAGCTGGCGGAGAAGCTGGCGCAATTGGCGCCGATTAGCGAACCGTCGCTGGTGTTCTATACGAATTCTGGCGCTGAGGCGGTGGAAGCGGCGATCAAGTTGGCGCGCTACACCACGGGACGACAGCGCCTGCTCGCGTTTCGCGGCGCGTTTCATGGTCGCACCATGGGGGCCTTGTCGCTCACGGCGTCGAAATATGTGCAGCGTCAGGGCTTTGCCCCGCTGATGCCAGGCGTGGAACATGTGGACTATGGCTACTGCTATCGCTGTCCGGTGAACTTGACCTACCCAGGCTGCGGTATCGAGTGCGTGCATCGGATTGACACCGAGGTATTCCGCACCAACGTGCCGCCGCAGGAAGTGGCCGCTATTTTCGTGGAGCCGGTGCAGGGCGAGGGCGGCTATGTCGTGCCGCCGCTGGAATGGATGCAGGCGCTGCGCGCGCTGTGTGACAAATACGGCATCCTGTTGGTGGCAGATGAGGTGCAGAGCGGTTTTGGACGCACGGGCAAAATGTTTGCGATGGAGCATTTTGGCGTTGAGCCGGACATCATGTGCCTGGCCAAGGGGATTGCCAGCGGCATGCCCTTGGGCGCCATGGTCGCACGCAAGCGTCTGATGACCTGGCCGCCGGGCGCTCATGCCAGCACGTTTGGCGGCAACCCGGTTTCGTGCGCTGCGGCCATGGCAACGATCCAGTTGATCGAAGATGAATTCCTGGAGAACAGCCGTGTGCAAGGCGAATACCTGAAGGCGCGTTTGCAGGAGATGGCTGAGCGGCATCCGACGATCGGGGATGTGCGCGGCCTGGGGCTGATGGTGGGGGCAGAGTTGGTGAGCGACAAGCGCACCAAGGAACGCTATGGAGAACTGCGCAACGAGTTGGTGGATCAATGTTACTTCCATGGCCTGCTCATTCTCGGTTGTGGTCCCAATACGATCCGGTTTGCTCCGCCGCTCATGATCCCGCGTGACCTGATTGACGAGGGGCTGATCATCTTCGAGCGCGTGTTGAGCGAACTTGAGGAAGTGCACGGATTGGCATAAGGCCACGACAAGCAGCATGGTGTATGCTGACATAAAACAGAAATCGAACGCGAAAGGACGAAGACGTGAACAATAACCACAATCATGATCATGATCATGATCACGACGAGGATGAAGAAGGTGTGGAGATCATCGTGCTGAGCGATGAGGATGGCAACGAGGAAGAGTTTGCTCTCGTTGAGGTGATTACAGTCGCTGATCAAAACTACGCCGTGTTGACGCCGCTGGATGATGAAGAAGACGACGAAACCGATGATGAGGGCGATTCCGTGGCTGATGAGACGCCGTTGATGATTCTACGCATCGAGCAAGAGGACGGCGAAGAGATTCTCGTTGAAATCGAGGACACGGACGAGTTCGAACGGGTGGTAGCCGCCTGGGAAGAGCAAACCGAGTAGTAAAAGAGACGCCAGCTCAAGCTGGCGTCTCTTCTTATGGCTGGGGGATAGGGACTCGAACCCCAACACGCAGATCCAGAGTCTGCTGTCCTG
>CAZEPA010000595.1:0-2958 GCA_964513955.1 uncultured Anaerolineae bacterium
CGCAGTTCCTCAACGTATTGCAGGGCGACATGAGCCTGGTCGGGCCACGACCGGCCTTGCCAGACGAAGTCGCCCAGTATGAGGAATGGCACAAACGGCGCCTCGACGCCTCGCCTGGCATCACCGGCCTGTGGCAGGTCTCAGGCCGCAGTCTTGTCGGCTTCGAAGAAATGGTGCTCCTTGATACGTTTTACTGCGAGAATTGGTCTTTTGGACTCGACCTCAAGATCCTCCTCAAGACCATTCCTCGCGTCATCCTGGGAGAAGGTGCTTTCTAGCTGTGCCCAAAATACTTATCGGCATGTCTGACACGGGCGGCGGTCATCGCAGCGCCGCCGAATCGCTGGCTGCAGTCATCAAGCAGCTGCGCGGTGACGAGGTACAGGTCGTTATCGCCGATCTGCTCTCGAATCATACCTTTTGGCCGCTGAACCAGGTGCGGCATGCGTACGCGCCGGTTGTGGAAAAGGCCCCCTCTTTATGGAAATTGAGTTGGTGGCTGCCTGAAGCGCCCTGGCGTTGGAGGCTGCTTGAACGGTCGTTCCTGCCTCTGCTGCGTGGCCCCCTGGGCGGCTATCTGCGTATTCAGCAACCTGATCTGTATGTTTCCGTCCATCCACTCCTCAATCACGTGGCTTTGCGCCTACTGCGCGCAGCCGGCAACCGCTGCCCCACCGCCACCGTCGTTACCGACTTGGGCGGCGGCCACCCAACCTGGTTCTGCCCGGACATGAACCTGGTGACGGTCGGCAGCGAAGCCCTGTACAATTTGGCCCTCGCGCGCGGCGTGCCCGAAGCGCGCCTGCGCCTGCTCGGCTTACCGGTCAGCCCGCGCTTTGGCGCGCCGGGCCAGGATCAGGCTTCACTGCGCCGCGCACTCAACCTGATGGAAGACCGCCCGACGGCCCTGGTGATTGGCGGCGGCGAGGGCATGGGGCCTTTGGCCGACATTACACGGGCGCTGGCGCAGGAACTCAGCGCTGTGCATGGGCAAGTGGCGGTGATTTGTGGGCGCAATGAGAAGCTGCGCGTCGAATTGGCGGGCCAGCAGTGGCCCGTGCCGGTGGCCGTGCAGGGTTTTGTGCGCAACATGGCCGAATGGATGGCCGCCAGCGACTGCGTGGTGACCAAAGCCGGCCCTGGCACCATCGTCGAAGCCTGCATCGTGGGACGCCCGATCATGCTCAGCGACTTCATTGATGGGCAAGAAACGGGCAATGTCAGCTATGTGGTAGAAAACGGCCTTGGCGCGTTTAGCCGCGATCCCGCCGAGATTGGCCGCATCGTCAGTCATTGGCTGACGCCCGGCAACCCCGGTTTGGCAGCCATGTCCGCGCGCGCGCGAAGCATGGCGCGACCGCAGGCCACGACCGACATCGCCAATGCGCTGCTCAATCTGCTGCCAGAACGCAGTCAGCGTCGCCGGCGCCGCATGGCTGCCAAGCTACCGCACCGTGTCCCCGCCATACAACCATAGGATCGGCCAGATGCCCAAAACGACAGCCAAAGCCAAAACCGTTTTTATCTGCCAACAGTGCGGCAATACATCACCCAAGTGGATGGGACGCTGCCCAGACTGCGGCGAGTGGAACACCCTGGTTGAGACCACGCTGGAACCTGAGCCGCCGATCGGCCGCCGCGGCGGCCTGGCGCCTTCCAACAGCGCGCCGCAGGCCCTGCCTGACATTCCGGCTGACGGCTACGCGCGTATTCCCGTGCCCATGGGTGAGCTGAGTCGTGTGCTCGGCGGCGGCATCGTGCCTGGCTCGGCCGTTTTGATTGGCGGCGACCCAGGCATCGGCAAAAGCACGCTGCTCTTACAGATGTGTTCCATGCTGGCGCAGCGCGGCGCGGTTCTTTACGTCTCCGGTGAAGAGTCTGCCGCGCAGATTAAGCTGCGCGCTGAACGGCTGGGGATTGCTGACCAAACGCTCTTTGTACTGGCAGACACGCACGTGGAGAGTATGATGGTGCATATGCAGAATTTGCAGCCATCCCTGGCCGTGGTAGATTCGATCCAGGCCATCTACACCGAAACGATCTCGTCGGCCGCGGGCAGCGTGAGCCAGGTGCGTGAGAGTGCCGCCATGCTGGTGCGCGCGGCCAAGGCCCAAAACATGCCCATCTTCCTCGTGGGGCACGTGACCAAAGAGGGCGCCATTGCGGGGCCGCGCGTGCTAGAGCACATGGTGGATGTGGTGCTCTACCTGGAGGGCGAGCGTTTCCACACCTACCGTTTGTTACGCGGCGTTAAGAATCGCTTTGGCGCCACCGATGAAGTGGGCGTGTTTGAAATGGGCGCGCAAGGCATGAGCGAAGTGACGAATCCCTCGGAAGTCTTCTTGGCGGAGCGGCTGCCCAATGCGGCCGGATCGGCCATTGCGGTGACGATGGAGGGCACCCGGCCGCTGCTTGTTGAGATGCAAGCCTTATCGAGCACGACCAGTTTCTCGATGCCGCGGCGCACCGCCAACGGCATTGATTTCAACCGCCTGCTGCTGCTGGTTGCGGTGCTGAGCAAGCGCGTCGGCCTGCGCCTGTCCGATCAAGATGTCTTCGTCAACGTGGTGGGCGGCCTGACGGTGGAAGAGCCGGCGGCCGATCTGCCTGTGGCGGTGGCGATTGCATCAAGTTACAAGAACACACCGGTCGCCGCCGACGTGGCGTTGATGGGCGAGGTTGGCCTGTCCGGCGAGCTGCGCGCGATCAGCCAGCTGAGCAAGCGCCTGAACGAGGCGGCCAAGCTAGGTTTCAAGCGCGCCATCGTGCCGCGTAATTCGCAGCGCAAGCTGGATGGCGCGCCTGGCAGCATCGAGGTCATCGGGGTGCGCACGATCAGCGAAGCGATCGAGGCAGCCTTGATCGGCTGAGCCTCGTTTCTCAGACGTCCATCTGATCTACATAACACCAGCGCCACGTTTCGCCCGGCTCGAACGACTGAATGATGGGATGACCGCT
>CAZEPA010000596.1:0-2957 GCA_964513955.1 uncultured Anaerolineae bacterium
GCCGCGTGCCCTGGAAGTTTTCCACCGCCGGACGCAGCCCGTCGCCAGCTATTATGCCGATTGGAGCAACTGGCTGCCGATCATGCAGGCCTACCAAGCGCGCAAGTCGGCTTATTTTGGTACGCCGGCCGTCAACCTGGTGCTGGCGCTCGATGTCAGCCTGGCGCAGATCATCGCCGAGGGCATGGAAGCGCGCGTGGCGCGCCATCAACAACTGAGCGCTGCGTTTCAAGCCGCGTTGGCTGCGTTGGGACTAAGCCAGGTGCCGGTACGGCCGGCTGTAGCCGCGCACACCCTGAGCGCGCCGTACTACCCGGCAGGCGTAGAGGGCGCGGCGCTGCTGAGCGCGATCAGCGCCGCGGGCGTTACGGTGGCGGGTGGACTGCATCCAGCCATACGCGCGCGCTACTTCCGCATCGGCCACATGGGCGCGGTTCGCGCGGCTGACATCCTCACCACTGTGCGCGCCATCGAAGAGGGCTTGCGCGATGTGGGGTATGCGTTTGAACCGGGCTGCGGCGTGGCCGCCGCGCAGAGGGCCATAGAAGGCTAGGCCTGGCGCCCCCCTTACCTGGTTTGTCGTGGCGAGGATGTTGTATGGCTGCTAACGCCGCGCTGTTAACCCTGATCGAACAACTACGCGTGGTGGTTTTTTTGGACGGCCTGGACGATTCTATTCTGACCGACCTGGCCCGCCATGCAATTTGGCGTGAATATGCAGCGGGAGAGATCGTCTTTCTAGAAGGCGAGATGTCATCCGGCCTCTACGTGTTGCAGCGCGGCTGGTTGAAAGCGGTCAAAACGTCACCCGAGGGCCGGGAACAGGTGCTGCGCTTCATCGGTCCCGGGGAAACCTTCAACGAGACCGGCGTTTTTGCCAGGCGGCCTAACCCCGCTTCGGCCATTGCCCTCGAAGAGGCAGGGGTGTGGCTCCTGCGCCGCGATTCCATCCTGCGCCTGCTGCGCAAGCGTCCCGACTTCGCCGAGCGCGTGCTGGAGAATATGGCAGGCCGCGTGACTGATCTGGTCGCTCTCGTGGCCGACCTATCGCTGCGGTCGGTCACCAGCCGGCTAGCGCGGCTGCTGCTCGATGAGGCTACCGGGGATGCCCTTCACCGCCCGCGCTGGTACACCCAGGCGGAACTCGCCTCTCGCCTGGGAACGGTGACCGATGTGATCCAGCGCGCCATGCGCGGCTTAGAAGCGGATGGGGTCATCTCCGTCGAACGCCACTTGATTCGAATTCGTGACCGGGCCGCGCTGGAAAAACTGGCCGCCTGAGCCGACTCCAATAACCCGCGGTAGGAATCCGACTTTAGTCGGCGACGCATGATCGCTCAAGTGCTATGCTCTGACATATGCTTGAGCGATTTGTTTTTCCAGTTACACAGGAGAATACTCGTATGCCGACCAATCTGCATCCTCTTTTCGTTCACTTCCCCATTGCGCTTTTGCTCAGCAGCGTGGCCTTGAGTTGGGCCGGGCGGCTGTGGCAAGGTAAAAACTTCGACCAGGCCGCGTGGTACACACTGCTGCTTGGAATGGCCGGCACGCTCGTCACTGTGATCACGGGCCTGCTCGCTGCACAAGGCGTCCCCGCCGGCAGCCCGGCGCTGACCACCCTAAACACCCATAAACTGCTGGGGATCGCCACGTTCGTGATCTTCGGGTTGCAGGCCGTCTGCGCCTACCGCAGCAAAGGGGTCTACAGTCCTCGCAAACGCATCTTACACACGGTGATTCAACTGATCGGTGTAGCCTTGGTGGTAGCGGTTGGCCTGTTTGGCGGCGAACTGGTCTACACGTTCGGTCTGGGGGTCTCAACCGTTTCGCCGTGAGGTTGTCATAACTTCCTGGAGGCTACGAATGTTGAATCCCTATTTCCTGTTGGCGCTCTTGTACGTCTTGCTGGCGCTGTTCGCAGCGTTGGACTCGTCGTTGTCAAGCCTGAATCTACTCCCGTGGTTCAACGGCTTGCGCTGGTTACGTGTTCATCTGATCACGCTGGGCACGCTGACCGAAATCATCTTTGGATTGCTGCCCATCCTGGTCGCCGTGCGCAGCGGCCGCCCCCGCCCCGGCATTCGTTGGGACATTTGGCTAACGCTCAACGCCGGCATACTCACCCTCCTCGTTGGAATTCCCCGGGTCAATGTCGCGCTGATCTTTGCCGGTGGTGCGCTGGTCTTCACCGCAACCGTGCTGCTCATCCGGCACGTAAACGAATTGCGCGGTACAACCGTCACGACGACCCCGACAGGACGCATCTTCTACCTGGCCGGGCTGGCCTATTTTTTGCTGGGGATCATCGTCGGCGCGGGGTTGTGGCTAGGATGGGGAGAATGGCTGCACATCGCCGTTCCAATCGAAGTTCACATTCACGCAAACAACTGGGGCTTCATGGCGTTGGTCTTCGCCGGGCTGTTGATAGATCTCTACCCTGGCTTCGCGGGCCGCAACCTGGCCTGGCCGCGCTCGCTCAGGCCGATCTTCTGGATGATGACGCTGAGCGCCCTTCTGCTTGTGCTCGGCCCCTGGCTGCAATCCACCTGGTTCACAGTTCCCGGAATCCTACTGCACCTCAGCGCCACAGGTTGGCTGCTGCTCAATGTGATTAAGCCGTTGAGGAGCCAGCGCAGCGCGTGGACGCCGGGTCTGTGGCATCTGCTCACATCCTATGTATGGATCGTTGCGCCGGTGCTGGTAGCGCCGCTCATTATCCTGAAAGTTCCCGGCTTCCCCGGCGCTGGCATCGAGCAAAACGCGCCGCAGGCGTTGATCTACGGCTGGGTGCTGCAATTCGCTTACGCCCTGCTGCCCTATCTGTTCACGCGCTTCTTCTTGCCGAACGAGCCGGCTCGATTGGGCGGCACCTGGTTTACCTTGCTCACCGTTCACCTGGGCGGCGTGTTTCTGTGGGCCAGCATTTTCATCACCGATTATCATGCGGTATTGCA
>CAZEPA010000597.1:0-2952 GCA_964513955.1 uncultured Anaerolineae bacterium
GCCGCGGTCAAACTGCATCCCTTCCACGTACTCAGTCTCGAAAGCCAGGCCCTTGCTCTCTTCAACCGTAATGACGCCATCCTTGCCCACTTTTTCCATCACGGAGGCGATCAGATCGCCGATTTCACGATCTTGGGCGGAAATAGCGGCCACGTTGGCAATTTCTTCTTTGGTGGTGATTTCAATCGCCTGGTCGCGGATGGCCTTGACGAGTGCGGCGGTGCCCTTCTCGATCCCACGCTTGAGCAGCATGGGGTTGGCGCCAGCGGCCACATTGCGCAGACCCTCGTTCACGATTGCCTGCGCCAACACGGTGGCCGTGGTGGTGCCGTCGCCCGCAATATCGTTAGTCTTGGTGGCGGCTTCCTTCAGAAGCTGCGCGCCCATGTTCTGATACGGATCGGCCAGTTCGATTTCCTTGGCAACGGTCACGCCGTCATGCGTGACGGTGGGCGCGCCCCACTTCTTGTCCAAGGCCACGTTGCGGCCCTTTGGTCCCAGGGTCGTCTTCACGGCATTGGCCAGGACATCAATGCCAACCTTCAAATTGCGCCGTGCTTCTTCGCTAAAACTAAGCTGCTTTGCCATTCTGCTTTATCTCCTCGTGCTCTTGTTTGGATTTTCGCTTTGTCTACTTGCAGGCCATTAGGACTCGAGTACAGCCAGGATGTCGCTCTCACGCAGGATGAGCAACTTCTTGCCGTCCAACTTCACTTCGGTGCCCGCGTACTTGGCGTACAAAACACGGTCGCCAACGCTGGTATCCATCGGGCTGCGGCTGCCGTCTTCATTCAGCTTGCCGGGGCCGGCCGCAATCACCTTACCCTCTTGGGGTTTCTCTTTGGCCGTCTCCGGCAGGATGATGCCGCTGGCGGTGCGCTCTTCCTGCTCGGCTGGCTCCACAACGATACGATCACCCAGTGGTCGAAGCTTCATTTGTTTGTGCCTCCATCATTGATTGTTGTGACTGATGTGTAACTGGTTCGATTGGTTTTACACATCAATTAGCACTCAAATTATCAGAGTGCTAACAGGGCGTCATTTTATCCAAAAGAGCTTGATTGGTCAAATTTGAGATGCGAGGTGTGAAGGAGAAATCGGCGAACAGGGAGCGGTTTACTCGTCGGGGGTGATCTCGAAGCGAAAGCGCAGTTGAAAACGGCGCAGGAGGCGCAGCACGGGCGCGCCTAGAAACAGGATCAATAGGGCGTTGCCCCCTGCGCGCCACAAATCCCAAGCCAGCGAGGTGACCAGGTAGAAGGGCAGATAGCGCTGTAAAAAGCCTCCCAGACCCGATCCAGGCTGCCAGTAGAGACTGGTCTGTTCAGGCCGCACGATGAAGGGCCAGAACCAGAGGTTCATGATGGCGCCAAACAGAAGTCCGAGCAGCAATCCCCACGATGCCAACAGGATCACTTCGCGCCGCGGGTGCCTGGGCATGCCCGGCACAAACGCGCCCAGCATGCCCACCCAGCCGGTGGCAAACATTTGAAAGGGGAGCCACGGGCCTACGCCGCCTCCCAACAACGCCGACACGAGCAGCGCCAGGGAGCCGAGCAGAAAGCCAAACGTCGCGCCATAAACATGCCCGGCCAGGATCGGCAGTAAAAAGATGGCGTTGAAACCGCCGGGGCCAGGCAGGGCGCGCAACACCGCGCTGAACGCGGTCAAAATGCCGAGCACCGCCACGGTACGTGTGTTCATCTGTCCGGCCGACAGATTCAACAGCACCGCGCCCAGGCAAATGACCACCAGCACGATGAGGAAAAAGGGCGCATCGGCCGCGTGCGAAAGCGCGCCGCTGTCGCCGGCCTGCAGCGTATCCAGGTTGAAAAAAGGCGCGATGAACGCCACGACGCCAATCGCGCTCGCGAGGAGCAACACAACGACATTGAGAAAGAAGGGCAGACGCGCCTGCTGCCCCGAATGACTAGACAGCATGAGGCTGTTGCCAGCGCCGTAAGCCGGCCAAGACATCATCCACCGTGAGGAAGGCCGGGTCACGCAGGAGTTTGTTGATTTGCGAGGCAAAGACAAGCGACTCACTCATCGCCATGCGCGTCGGTGCGTCGAGCACCACCTGGCCTTCGGCCAGCAGGATGACGCGGTCGGCGCAGGCCGCCACCAACTCCACATCGTGCGTCGCCATGATGATGGTCTTGCCCGCCTGCCGGTAGTTGCGCAGCAGCTGGACCAGCTCAGACTTGTGCTGATAATCCAGGCCGCGCGTCGGTTCGTCTAGCAGCAGAACTTGAGGGTCCGCGACCAGGATCGCGGCCAGGGCTGCGCGTTGGCGTTCGCCGCCGCTCAGGTCGCGCGGGTATTGCTCGCTCAAATGCGCCAGGCCCAGGCCGGCAAGCAGCGCCTGGTCGGCTGCATGATCGGCCGGCAGAGCATGCCCGTTGCGTGTGAAGGACAACTCCTGCGCCAGGGTGTCTTGAAAAAGGAGCAGGCCGGGGTCCTGCGGCACATAGCCCACGGTTTTGACAATCTCATCCAGGGAGAGCTTACTCGCGTCCACCAGTATCTCCACCGGGCGCTGGCCGCTGCCTGCGCCATAACCATGCGTGGCGCGTGCGGCCACGCCATGGGCGCTGACGAGGCGGACCCGGCCCTGCTTGGCGCGCAAGAGTCCCACCAGTAGTTTCATCAAGGTCGTTTTGCCCGCCCCGTTGCGTCCCATCAACGCCACCAACTCGCCCGGCCGGAAGGTCAGCGACACCCCACGCAACGCCTCGCGGCCCGCGTAGTCATACCAGGCATTCTCGATTTGTACGCTTGGCGTTGTTTTGACGTCTGGCGCGGCAGGCTTGACCTGGCTGGCGGCGCGTGCGGGCGCAGTCGCAGTCGCCAGGTCCAACTGACGCGCAAAGCGGCGCGCCTCCTTGATCGTCAGCGGCAGCGGGCGCCAGCCGAGCGCCTTGCCCAACGTCACCAGCGGCGGCGTCAGCG
>CAZEPA010000598.1:0-2933 GCA_964513955.1 uncultured Anaerolineae bacterium
TCAAGCAGGGCGATACCGCCAACACGGTCGAGATGAACCTGGCGCTGGCGCTCAAGAACTACGCCAGCGTGAAGGATGTCGAATTTACTACGGTCTGGGGCCTGGGCCACACCATGGCCGAGCGCAGCGGCGACAGCACCAGCAACTTCATCGCCTGGGTCGTGAAAGTTACGCAGAAGTAAGTACCCCGTAGAATATTAAAGCAGGATACGTCCACACAGGGAGCGCAGACGACCTCCATACGGGTCGCCTGCGCTCCTGTGATTTCCAGCATGCTGCCTCGCGGCGGGCTGTTGAGGCGGCTACGCGGTCGCCAGCGCGTTGGCCAGGAGCGTTACGATCTGGCTGGGCGCCGGCACACGGCCGCTGCTGACCAGCTGGTCGTTGACGACGAGGCCGGGCGTGGCGAGCAGGCCGTAGCGGGCATACTCGTCATAGTCGCCGCTCTTCTCGAACGTGGCTTCGACGCCGAGCTGCTCGACCGCCTGCTTGGCGTTGCGCGCCAGGCGTTCGCAGTTTGCGCAGCCCCCGCCGAGAATCTTGATGTGCAGGGTCATAGGAAATCTCCTTTTCTGGTAGATCGTTCGGTTGCCAACCGGCAGCGGCGACGCGCAAGCGCCGCCGCGCAGCGCAGCAGACTCAAATACTGGAAGGCTGCGCGATTTCCCTCTTCGCCGTCCGCGCGGCCAACCTGTTCAGCAGCAGGGCCAGCAGGGCCAGGCCCGCCAGCGCGCCGGCCGCGATCAGCCACGGACTGGCGCCGTCTATCCACGCCCCGTAGAGCAAACCCGCGGCCGTGCTGAAGAGCGCCACCCAGACCACGTAGGTCCACGCCTTCACCTTGCCGATGATCGTGGATATGACCAGGATGCTCTGCAGGCTGAGCTCAGGGTCGGCCATCAGATAGGCCAGCAGCGGGCCGCGGTGCATCCCCAGTCCCAGGAACATCTTGGCGATGGGCACCTCGACCAGGGTGGGGAAGTACATGAAGACGCCGAAGACCACGCCCGCCAGGTTGCCCAGGACGGTGTTGCGCCCCGCCAGCGACTCGATCCACTCCGGCCGGATGAGCTGGCGGATGACGCCGACGGCAAAGACGCCGGCGATCAGCAGCGGGAAGATCTGCTTGACGAAGCGCCAGGACTCCCAGAGCCACTCCTGCACCTCGTAGGCGTCCAGGGAGCGCCGCGCCAGGACGAGCAGCGCCGCCAGCGCCAATATCACCCCGAAGAACTTGCCGGGCAGGCCGATCCGCAGCCCGCCCGCCAGCGGCGTGATCTGCAGCGCGGCCGCCAGCAGCGTCAGGCTGATCAGGCCCAGCGCAACCCAGGTCCAGGTGTTGTAGCCCTCATCCACCCGGTTCAAGCCGCGCCAGGCCGCCAGGGCGATCAGCGCCAGCAGGCCGATCAGGATTACCCCCTGCACGCTGACCCCTTCCTCGCCGCGGCTGGCGTCGAAGGGGACGGCCTGGTGAAGCAGCGCTTGCACCCGATCGAGGCCGACGACCGGCAGGGTGGTTTCGGCGTAGACGTTGGTCAGAAGCCCGATCTTGAGCGTGCCGGCCAGCAGCAGCGCGACCAGCACCAGCAGGAAGATCACCGCGGCGCGGCGCATACCGGCCCGGCCGACGAACGCCATGTCTTCGCGCTGCGCGTGCAGCGTATCGGCGCGGCTGAAGATCAGCGCCATGATCAGGCCGATGCCGATGCCGAAGGCCAGCGACAGGAACAGCCGGGCAAAGGCCAGGTCAGGGCCGATCGCCACGCCGGTGTAGGCCAGCGCCAGGATGTTGGCGGCCGGCGCAAAGAAGAGGAAGGTGATGGCTGGGCCTAAGCCCGCGCCCTTCTTGTGAATGCCGGCGAAGAGCGGCACGATGGTGCACGAGCAGACCGCCAGCAGCGAGCCGGCCAGCGCCGCGGCCGGATAGGAGACGTACTTGGGCGCCGACCGCCCCAGGAAGCGCGTCACCGACTCCTTGGGGATGAGCGCGCTCATCGCGCCGGCAACAAAGAACGCCGGCACAAGACACAGCAGCACGTGCGCGGCCAGGTAGCTGGCCAGGTTGCCCAGGCCGGACTGCAGAAGATGCAACAAAAAACTCACGATGTTCACTTTCGACCTCGTTTCGGAGCCTGGTTCAGGGTCAGGCGGCGGGCGCGTCGTCCGGCTCGCACTTGGGGCAATTGCAACCGGCGATCCACCGATGGACGCTCCCATCATGCGGCCCGGCTTCTGGCGTGATCGCCGCCAGGATCGCGGCCACCTGCTCAGCCGCATGACCGGCCGCCAGCCCATAGTACACGTTGGTGCCCTCTTTGTGGTCTGCGATGAGGCCCTCTTTGCGTAACACCGCCAGTTGTTGGGACACATAGGGCTGCGGCTTCTTGAGCGCCGCCGACAGGTGACAAACGCACTCGTCCGACCCGCGCACGATCGCCAGGATCTCAAGCCGCATGGGGTGCGCCATGAACCGGAGCAAGCGCGCCTGTTCGTGATAGGGTGTCATATGCAAGTCCTACTATATAGATTTTTCTGCATGAAGCAGTTTACCACTGCACCTGCGGCCTGGGTATGATGCGCGTCATCCGCACGGCGCCGCCGAAACTCCATTCACTTACTTAAAATTAGGTAAGTAAGTGAATAGGGTGTATAACGAGACCGTGCCAGGCCTGGTGCAGCTGTTTACGGTCCTGGTCGCTGAGAGCATTGATGCACAGCACCCGGGGCGCGAATTCTTCAGGCAGCGTTATCAGAACCTGCGCGAGCAGAACAGCGCGGTTTTGACCGAGGCGCAGGCGCGGGGCAAAATCCGCAGTGCCCTGCCGGCCGCAGACCTGGCGGTCATGCTGTTCGCCATGATGGATGGATTGCAGGTGCAGTGGCTGTACGAACCCGAACAGATCAACATGGCGCGCCTGTTCGAGCCGTTCCTG
>CAZEPA010000599.1:0-2927 GCA_964513955.1 uncultured Anaerolineae bacterium
GCGACCACCGAGATCTACACTCTTTCCCTACACGACGCTCTTCCGATCTATTGCGCGAGCAGCCAACCTTGCGAAGGCTCGCCGCATAAGGATCGCGCGCCGTCGAGCGCGATTTCGGCTTGCCCGATGATGAACAAATCTGCGTGCATCTGCGTTGATCTGCGTCCGCCTGATTGAGACTGGACGCAGATGCACGCTGGCTGCGCTCGCAGATTATGCAAATGGCACACGCGAGCATTAGGTCAAGCTGTTAAACCAGCCTTCGCAAGGGGGTCAAGCCTCTGCACCCCGGGTTTGGACGTAGGCCGCATATCCCACCAACAGGATGGCGGCAAAGGCAAACCACTGAATCGCATAGCTCAGGTGCGGCCCATCGCTCAGATCAATCTCCACATCGGCGGCTGGCATAGAACCCTCAACAAAACCGCTCGTTTGCTGTACAAAAAGCGGTAGGAGTGGATAGGGCACCTGGGGTTGGATACGCGCCGTATCCACCCGATACCAACTCTCCACACGCGGCCCCGTGACCGTCGCTTCAGGGTCTTGTGGCGACAACCAGCCCTGCCGCGTCTGGGTCATGCGCGCCACACCTTCGATTGTCGCTTCTCCCTGAACCGGGTATTGGCTGCGCGGCTGATCGTATGGGATCCAGCCGCGGTCAATCAACACGGCCTGGTCGCGCCCAGCCAGGCGCAGCGGGGTCAGCAGGTGGACGCCCGGGTCGTCGTGAAGCGCCTGATTGCGCAGAACAATCTCCTGGCTCGGATCAAACGTGCCGTGGACGCGCACATGGCGGTAGTTGAGCGCCGCCGGATCAGCCAGGGCATCGGTCAACTCGATGACCGGCATGGCCAGGCGCGCTTGAATGTCGGCGTTGAGTGCGCGCCGCTCGCCTAGACGCCGCACCTGCCACACCCCCAGGCTGCCCAAGACGATGACGCCCACCAAGACCAGGATGCTCAGCGGCAGCCAGCGGCGACTAACCAGTTTCTTTAGCATGGTAGGCCGCCTTAGGAACCCCATGCCGCAGCTACGGCCTGAATGTCGGCGACATCCACAGCGCCGCTGCAGTCCAGGTCATAGTCAGGTACGAAATCGGCGCGGCCAAAATCGGCCGCAACGAGCTGCACATCCAGAATATCACGGCGCCCATCGCCATTGACATCGGTCGTGAACGCGCCTGGAGTGCAGGCTGGGCGCAGGTTCATCTTGTAGACCGACCCAGTGCTGTCATCAGCGATATATAGATCACCGTACCCGTCCTGGCCGAATGAATTCGGGGCAAGCACATTGCCCGACGGGAGCAGCGTGTGATTCGTGGCCGTCCAGGTGCTGCCGTTGAAGGAAAGGGAGCGCGCCTGGTTGGAGACGCAGTTGTCGGCGAAGAAATACTGGCCGAAGAATGGGCTGTTGGGCGAGCCGCGATAGACGTAGCCGCCGGTGATGGCGCAGCCGTTGCTGTGACTGTAGACATGCACCGGTGAGGCAAAGGTCAGCGTGCTGCATGTGCCGCTGAAGTTATACTGCGCGTTGCCTTCCATGCAGCGCCAACCCCAATTGAGGCCGCCGGGGCTGCCGGCCGGCTCGAGATCTACCTCTTCCCAGGCATTCTGACCAACGTCGCCAATCCACAAGTCGCCGGTCAAGCGATCGAAGCTGTAGCGCCACGGGTTGCGCAGGCCAAGATCCCAGATTTCGTCCAAAGGATTGCCTGGCCCCACAAACGGATTGGTGGGCGGAATCGCGTAAGGCGCGCCGCCGTCCACATCCAGGCGCAGCATTTTGCCCAGGAGAACGCCGGTGTTTTGCGCATTGTTGGGCGGATCGCCGCCGCTGCCGCCATCCCCGGTGCCCAGATACAGATAGCCGTCCGGGCCAAACTGCAGTTGGCCCCCGTTATGGTTGGTATTCGTTGGATGCGCGATAAGGATCACGGTCTGCGCGCTGGTTGGATCGGCCACGTCAGGATTGGCCGAAACGCTGTAGCGCATGATCTGCAGATTGCCCGATAGGTTGGTATAGTAGACATAGAAATAGCCATTGTTGGCATAGTTGGGATGAAACGCCACGCTCAGCAGCCCCTCTTCATTTCCGTAGCTGACCAAGGCCGAGACGTCCAGGAATGAGGTCGGCAGCAGGCTGCCGTTCTTGTAGATGCGAATGCGTCCGCGCTTCTCCACGATGAAAATACGATCGCGCTCGCGCGGCGCGGCCGTGATATAGACCGGCCGCGTCAGACCGCTGGCAATCAGCGTCAGGTTGATGTTCGCCGTGGGGCTGGCGCTTTGTGGATCTGACGCCGGTGCGGTCTGGCCGAGGCCGGCGGCGACGGCGCCCCGCGGTGCGGCGCCGAGCAGCAGACCCAGGAGGACAAGGAGGGTCAGGCGAAGTTGACTAGCTGGCATGACTAGGAATCCTTTCTTTGCGATCATGGGCAACGAGTGACGGTTAAACCGGCAGGCCGCCGGGCCGCCGGGCTTCAACGGACACAGGATGTTGGAACTAGTTGTACTGTATTGGCGCGTCTTTGGCAAGTTATGGTTGGTCGCGCGGGGTCGGCTGCCGCCATGCTTGGCCGCCTGAGAAAATTTGCTTGTCCCGTCATCCGCTGTATAATCGGCCTTACGTTCGCAGTGGAGACCAGGTTTGAGGACAGGTTGGCGGTATTTCCAACGCTGCCCTGATTTCAAACCTGGTTTCTTGCGTGTTACTCAGATTCTGGAGGTCTGTGGCATGATCGAAGTCAAAGACGTTGCGAAATCCTACGGCCCCATTGAAGCCCTGCGCGGGGTGAGTCTCGATATTCACCAGGGTGAGATTGTGGGCCTGCTCGGCCCGAACGGCGCCGGCAAAACAACACTCATGAAAATCTTGACTGGCTATCTGCAGCCAGACGCAGGCACAGTGACGATTGATGGGCTGGATGT
>CAZEPA010000600.1:0-2912 GCA_964513955.1 uncultured Anaerolineae bacterium
ATCACCCGCCCGCGCGCCCGATCGACGTCGGCCACCTGCGCGAACGACGCGGGCGCCTGATTCAAAACGGTGTCGTCGCTGGTCAATTCGATCCAGTCGCCCCGCTGCAGCTGGCTGGGATCGAGGTCAACGCCCGCGACAGTCAGGACGGCATGTCTGTCATCCAGTTCGATTTTGGAAATGGGGAAAGTCACGGAGCCATTCTCGCGCGACCATTTGAAGGAAACATCGCGGTCACTCTCGGCATGGATTTCGACGCGGTACAGTTGGTTCTCCAGCAGCGCGCCAGCGGCTTTGTTGCGCGCGCGCATGCGGCCGCGCAAGGCCGGCGCGCGCGGCTCGACGAAACGATCCCACGCCTTGCGCCAGGACAGCGCCGGGTCGGACGCCTCGTCATGACCTCCCACCGGCAGCAGCTGCACCTGCCATATCGTTTTACTGCGCGTCGCCGTGTCAGGCCCGCCTAGCGCCACTTCACGAATGCCTGGATCCTCGGCCGCGCTGATATCACGCTGCCAGACGTCGAGATACGCAAGATACATCCCGGCGCTGCTATCGGGCAGGACAGCTCCTGGCCAGTCCGGCTGCTGCGTGAAACGTACGGCCTGCTCATTTTCGCACACGATGCCGTCTACAAAGCAGGCGCCGGCGCCGATCATCAAATCAGGCGGAGATTCAACGGGCGTCAGGGCGAACCCGTCCCCTGCAGCAGGTACACCGTTGGCTCCCACCAGATTCTGGAGCAAAACCTGGCGGTGGTGGGTTGCAATGTCAACCTGCTCATTCCAATCGGCGTCAACCTGTACCCGCCCCTGCTGCAACCGTACGCTGGAGTAATGTTTTTTGGCATCGAATGTCAATCGCGAAAAATCACCCTTCACAGTATACCTCTCTATGTCTGCAGGAATAGGGACGGACGCAGGCCCAGGGGCAGGTATTCGGCCAGCGCGGCGCGCAGGTTGGCTTCAGCTTGCAGGGCGTGCAGGTCATGGAAGGCGCCAATCTCCGAGCCGTCTGCTGCGCCGGCGCGAATCTCCGGCGCGCAGTGTACACTCAACTGGGCATAGGCCGGGTCGCCGTAGCGTGTGGAGACGAACTGCGGTGGATCGCTCCCCAGGCTGATGGCCGCGTACGCTTCCCCCTGGAGCCCCGTTGAACCGGCCGGAATGAAGCTGTGACGAACGGCCTCGGCCGTCGCGGGTTGGGCGGCCTGCACGGGGTCAGTGAAAATGACCGCAGATGCCTCCAGGTCACGCACCCACACCCGGCCGAAGATGGTTGTGTTGCCCAGGCGTGCGGCCGGGCCGGCTGTCGGGCCTGGCCCCGCCAGAGCATACCTGCCGGCTGCGTCCATGATGCAGTTGGTGACCGACACCTGCCTGAGCGATTCGGGCAGTACCAGCGGCCCCACGATACTGCTGTCGAGTTCCACACTCACAGCGGCTGCCTGGCTGGCCCCCAAAGCAGCTTCCAGTCCGGTCGCCATCAGCGTGCAGTGCCCGATTTTAATGGTCACCTGGCCTTCTGTGGCGGCGGCGCGGCCCGTATCTTCGATGCGCACACCGCCCTCGATAAGCAAACCGTTCAGCTCCAGGCGGCGTTGGTGATAGGTATCGCTGTGTTCAGCACCAAGCGGCGCCAACGGTTCCACCAATTTTACCACAAGGCGGCCAATGGCCTCGATTGCCGGGCGAACGCCATTGTCGGCCACGATGGCCAGCGACGCGTCGGGTGGCAGCAGCACGTCCAGACTGCCGCCGTAGCCGCCGTTGTCAAGGAACCGAATCACCCCCTCTGGATGGGAGTTCTGTTGACAGTGGACTTCCCACTGCTTCAATGCGTCCTGCAGTGTTGCCACCGTGGTGCCTTCGGCAATGTCCACCTGCCAGGGCGTGTTGCCCTCACTGCCCGGGTACTGGCGATGGTAGGGGCCGCCGCCTATGTCGCAGCTGAAACCATAGCTGTAGTGGACTGTAATACGCCCAGTCTGCATCGTGTCCCCGGCGTTCAGCACTACGAGGCGCCCAAGCTGCGGATCGACCAGGGCCACCGGAGTGTCGCGCTGAGAGGCCCGATAGAGCTCGCGCGCGGCGGCGCTGCGCCACCGATCGAGAGCGACAGCCATGACATCAAAAGGCGGAATGGGTTGTCCATCCACGCAGACGCACACGCTGCGCTCTGGGCCGTACAGCTCGCTGGCTGGCGGCCGCTCGCCGGGCGCACGTGTGGCGAAGCGCCGGCGATAAAGGTTGAGGTCCGCGGCCAGCGCCTGGCGGGTGATGGGCGCAGGCACGTGCGCCGCCACAAGACGCTCAGAAATATCGCTGGCCGCGCGCGGGCGGACAAACAAGGGCATGTCACGTCCCAGGGGATGAAACCGGTAGCGCCCATCCAAATCAGCACGCTCCCCTGCCTGCGCGTCGGACCGGGCGGCGCTGTCGCCCTGGCGTGCGGCTACACGGTGCGCATTGCCGTTAAGCATGGGATAGCTGTTCAAACGCCAGATGTATAAGCCGACCTGATCCATCTGGTAGCGCCCGCGGCGTTGACCCAGACGCGCAGGATCGTCCAGCCGGTCAGCCGCACGGTTGTGAACATCGAAGGTGTGCGCCCAACCCGCCCAGGGGTCGAAGGAGGAGGCAAAACTGGCCGCCTGGCGCATATCCACCATGCGCCCTTGACCTGCGCGCACATGATTCATGTGCTGGGTCATGGCCAGGCGTTGGCCAAATTCGACGGCGCTCACGTGCCAACTGGATGCATCCGTCAGCACGTGCTCGAGGGCTGGCAGGGTTCCTTTGCGCCGGCGGTAGCCGATGGTGTTGGCCACCTGGCGGCGCTGCGTCGAGAAGACGAATTTGCGCTGGGCCAGCTCGCGCACGCCTACCAGGTCGGCAAGATAGGGAATGACC
>CAZEPA010000601.1:0-2908 GCA_964513955.1 uncultured Anaerolineae bacterium
CGCTGGCGTTCTGAGCATCCTCACAAGACGCATAACGGAGGCTTGGCATGAGCGAAAGGACGCTGACCGATGCGGACGTGCAGGCGATAATATCAGCGTTCGAGGCTCAAATAACGGAGAAATTCTACCGTGATCTGGGCAAGGGCCTGCTTGGTCTCGTGTGGAAGGGCCTGCTTGGCGCGATGATCTTCGTTGCTGCCTACGGGGCATACAGGGGGAACGGGGCATGACAGTGCTTGGACCAGTTAAATATTTGACCGTGCATTGCGCCGCGACGCCTGAGGGGCGGCACGTCGACGCCGAGACCATCACGGCTTGGGACAAGGCAAAGTTCGGCCAGACCAGCTACCATTGGGTGATCGAACTGGACGGATCGACCCACCAGACGCTGAAGGACGATCAAAAGGGCGCGCATGTCGGCAAGAACAACACCGGGAATATCGGAATCTGCTACGTCGGCGGAGTCGATGCGAGCAACATCAAGCCCAAGGACACCCGCACACCGCAGCAACGGGCTGCACTGGCAACGCTGATCCGCACATACCAGGCACGCTACCCCGGCATCATCGTTCGCGGGCACAGGGATTGGCCGGGCGTTGCGAAGGCATGTCCTTCGTTCGACGTGACGGCGTGGATCAAGGGAGGGATGCTCTAATGGCACCAATCAAGTTCAATTTCCTTCGCGGCATCGGGAACGAGCACTTCGACCTTGCCCGCATCGCATGGGCGCTCTCGATCCTTGCTGGCATCGGCTATTCAGGCGCACACATGTTCATGCACGGTGAGTTCAACATCATCGAGTTCGGGACCGGCATGGGGGCCTTGCTTGCAGCGGGCGGAGCGGCTGTTGCGACCAAGGATACGTTCGTCGCCAGAGCGGCGGCAACAAGTGCGCCGGGGGCTGAATAATGCCCCTATGGCTTCTATCCGCATTCGGCGTCGTGAAGAAGGGCCTAGGAGCCGTTCTAAGCCTCGTCACACGCTATCCGCTCCAATGCGCCATGATCGTCGCTCTCGTGGCCTGTGCATGGCTCTGGCGGGCAAATTCACACCTTCGGGACGGCATCAAGGCCGAGCGCGCCGCACATGCGCAGACAGTGGCCAATTACAGGAAGGCGCAGACGCAAGCTGAGGCCAAGCAAAAGGCCAATCTCGTTCGCGTCGCCAAAGCACAAGAGGATATCACCCATGAGACTGTCACCGATTACCGCGCTCGCCTTGCTGACCTGCACGCCCGCTATGACCGGCTGCGGACCCAAGGCAATCGAAGCGCATCCGGCAACGATCGCTTGCCCGCCGTTCCCGACACCGCCAGCCGAGTTGATGAAGCGTCCGGTGAAAACGGACTTCCTGCCCCGGATGCACTGATTGCATCGGAACAAGCAATCCAATTAAATGCTTTGATTTCTTGGGTTGAGGCGCAATCGAAAGTGGAGACATCCCCCCAATGAAACGCGCCCTGATCTTCCTCGCAGGCATATCCTCGCTCGCCACGGCCTCAACCGATTACACGGCAGACTCCCGCAAGCTCTCCGCAGCCGCCCTATGCGGCGCAACGAATACCACATGCCAGCAGGCCTATATCTCTGGCGCAAAGGACGGCACAGCAGCCTTCAAGCGCGTCAAGACGACATATGTAGCCATCCGTGCGGCGGAAGTGCCTCCGGTGCCGGTTCCGCCACCAGCGCCGCCTCCAAGCCCGCCACCGACACCACCCCCGCCGCCGCCCGAAGTCATCCCGACGCCAGGCCTCGCTTCGATCCCGTCGAACTTCGATATCAATACCGAGTTGAAACCGTCATGGGGGACTGGCGCCATTCCGGCCAGCGCCAAGCCCGACGTGGTGGGGGCATTCCGCCTGATCTGTGCCGCAGCGCATCTCGGCTATGATGACCCCATTGTCTACCCCGGACAGCCCGGCAAGTCGCACCTGCACCAGTTCTTCGGCAACGATGGCGTCAACGCCGCGTCCGATTACACCAGTCTGCGCACAACGGGCAATTCGACATGCCAGTCAAAGCTAAATCGCTCGGGCTACTGGATTCCGGCGATGCTGAATGACAAGGGCCAAGTCATCCGGCCTGACTACGTGTCGATCTACTATAAGCGCAAGCCGAAGACAGACCCGTCCTGCAATGCCAATGGCCAGAAGGGTTGCGTCGATCTGCCGCGCGGCCTGCGCTTCGTATTCGGCTTCAACATGCTCAACATGGCGCAAGCCCCGACCGGCAGCGCGTATTTCAACTGTCAGGGGCCGGGCATCACGCAGGGCCATTATGCCAATCTCGCGCTTGCCCAAGCCAAGTGCCCCGTGGGTGGCCAGATCGGGGCGATCATCTCTGCGCCGTCATGCTGGGACGGCAAGAACCTCGATAGCGCGGATCATCGATCGCACGTCGCCTATCCACCCTATCCGGCAGACGTAAACTCGCCGTGCCCGGCAACGCATCCCTATGTGATCCCGACCTTCACTCTCGGTGCATGGTATTCGCAGGGTCCCGTCCTTGAGCCGTGGCACCTGTCGAGCGATGAAATGCAGGGCATGACGACGACGCCGGGCAGCACGTTTCATGCGGATTGGTTCGGCGCTTGGGATGACCTTGTGCTGGCCATGTGGCACGTCAACTGCGTGGACAAGCTGCTCAATTGCTCGGGGGGTGATCTGGGCAATGGGCTTCAGTTGAAAGGTGATCCGGTGTTTGTTGCATCGCCTCGGGTTGTGCCTATTCCAGCGCGTCCTTAGGATGATCTCTGGAAGCACCTAATTGCGGCGGCGGCGGGGCCTGGACCACAAACTGCGGCAGCGGCGGTTCGGCAGCTTTCGGCGACGCCGCGAGCGGAGCAGCCGGTGCGGGGGGCGCCGCCGGATTTTCAGGCAGCCGAATATGTCCGCCGCACGTGGGACAGG
>CAZEPA010000602.1:0-2901 GCA_964513955.1 uncultured Anaerolineae bacterium
CGGGCGCGCCGATTCCCAGGCCCTTGCGCTGACCGATGGTGTAAAAGGCCAGGCCTTCATGCTGTCCCAACACCTGCCCGGCCTGGTTGATGATCGGCCCCGCTTGCACTGCCGCCGGCGCCCAGTCGCTCAAAAAGCGGCGGTAGTCATTGTCGGCCACAAAGCAGAGGTCCTGGCTCTCACGCTTAGTTGCCACGGCCAAGCCGCGAGCCGCCGCGAGCTCGCGCACCTGGGGCTTGGTCAATTCACCCAGGGGGAACATTAGATGGGCCAGTTCACGCTGTGAGGCCATATGCAGGACGTAGCTCTGATCTTTGGATGCATCCACGCCGCGACAAAGCTGATAGAGCGGATAGGTCAGGCCATCCCAGGCCGCCAGCGCCCCCACGGGCGCGTCCACCCGCCGCACCCGCGCGTAGTGGCCGGTCGCCAGGTAATCCGCGCCCAGGGTGCGCGCGTAGTCGAACAGAAAACCCAGGCGAATGGTACGGTTGCATGCCAGGCAGGGATTCGGCGTCAACGCGTCGCTGTACCCCTGGATGAAGAAATCTACCACGTTCTCTTTGAACGGCCGCTCCACGTTCACCAGGTAGAATGGAATGTCCAGTGCATCAGCCACGCGGCGCGCGTCCGTCACTGATTCGAGGGAGCAGCATTTGTTGCCAAGCGCCTCGCCGCTGCTGATCTCGGCCCACAGGCGCATCATCACGCCGATGACGCGATACCCCTGCTCTACCAGCAGCGCTGCGGCCACAGAACTGTCCACGCCGCCGCTCATTGCCACGACTACAGTTATGTCACGTTTATTGGTCATGCTGGAATCGCAGCCGTCCATGCATCCAATGTGGGGGCCGTTTCGATCAGAGACTGCAGCCGCAGCAGGGCAGGCTCATCACATTCGTCCAGTCGCGCCACGGCCTCCGGCGGCAGCGCTGCGCCGAAGCGGTAACGGGCAAGGATTGGCAACAGGCTGCGAAGGGTTGCTATGCGCCCTTCCATTTGCCCTTCTATCCGCCCTTCTATCCGCCCTTCCGCGATCCAGCCAGTAGCGACTTCGCCGGCCACTGTTTCGGCTGACGCCTGCATCGCGAAGATGTCTGCCACGCGCCGCTGCCAGCCGGGTAGAAATGGCTCGCAAGTGATTATGTCGGCCACGCCGTAAGCCTCAGGCTGCTGTGGGTTCTGCGCCCGGTAGACGTAGATGCGTTGGCGGCGTACGTCCACATCCCATACGACCTCGGCCTGATTGGCGAAGTAAAGCTGGCGCTTGCGCCGCTCTTGGGCGCGGCGATTAGACGGCGAACGCGTCTCTACCACCAGTTCCGGACAGCCATGCAAGATCAAGCGCTGACTCGGCCCGGTTGGCTCTGCCGTCTCCGCTCGTTTCCACGAAATCAACGCAATGTCAGGCTTTATCACGTCGCCATTGCTCAATAAGCATTCCATCTGGTCGGGCAAGCCGGAACCAAATCCAGCCTTGCGTGCGGAGAGATCCAACATGGCCTGGATGTTGCCAGCCACCACGCGTTCGTTGAAGTCAGTCATTTCCTGCCATACCAGCCAGCCGTTATACAGCTCGACTGCCTCCTGGTCCAGAATCATTTCCGCATTGTCAATCGTGTAGGGTCCGTTGATACGCGCATAGGCTTCGAGGATATCGCGCGGCCAGCCGCGGCCCACTTCTGGCAGGACACGCGGCGGCTTGTGGTTGGTTCGCCGCGGCGTCGTGAGGGTAGCAGTCATCATCTCACCTCTGTCATGCCCAATCTTGCCATCGTGAATGGTCACGCGTACGCCGCCGTCATCTGGCGCAGTCGCGCCACCAACGGCGTCAGTACATCCATCAGCGCTTCGATGTCCGCATCAGTTGTGCTGTGTCCCAGGGTCAGGCGCAGGTGACCGGCCGCGGTCACGGAATCAACGCCCAGCGCCATCAGCACATGCGACGGCTCCTGCGCGGCGCTGGTGCAGGCTGAGCCGCTGGAAGCCGCAATGCCGGCCATGTCAAGGCCCATCAGCACCCCTTGAATCTCCAAGCCGCCAATCAGAAAGCTGGCATGATTGGGTAAACGCTGCGTGCGGTGGCCGCTCACCTGCACATCGGGGATCTCGCGCAGAACGCGGTTGATCAGGCGATCACGCAAGATGGCCTGATGCGCGTTGTTGGTGACGCGCGACATCTGCGCCAGCGTCAAGGCTTTGGCCATGCCCACGATGTACGGCACATTTTCCGTTCCTGCGCGATGTTTTGCTTCCTGGCTGCCGCCCGTCACCTGCGACCAAAGGGGTGTCCCGCGACGCACGTAGAGCAAGCCGATGCCTTTTG
Organism: uncultured Anaerolineae bacterium; assembly: GCA_964513955.1. Lineage (GTDB taxonomy): Bacteria > Chloroflexota > Anaerolineae > SSC4 > Amarolineaceae > Amarolinea. The sequence continues at coordinate 2,327 of CAZEPA010000602.1, forward strand.
GTCCATAGAATTTGTGCGCAGAGAGTGAAAGCAGATCTACCTGGAGGTCTTCAACATCCAACGGCAGAAGGCCGCCACCTTGCACTGCGTCCGTATGGAACGGAATTCCCCGCGCCCGCGCCAGCGCGCCGATCTCGGGCAGCGGCTGAATGGCGCCAATTTCGTTGTTCGCGTACATGATGCTGATGAGGATGGTGTCCGAGCGCAGGGCAGCCTCGAGGTCAGCCGCCGCAACCACGCCATCCTTATCCACCGGCAGCACAGTCAGGTCAAAGCCGTAATGATCGCGGAGGTCGAAGGCTGTCTGCAAGACGGCCTTGTGCTCCACGGAGGAGACAATCAAATGCCGGCCGCGCCCCTGCGCCCGCTGCGCCAGGGCGACGCCGCGCAATGCCAGGTTGTCAGCTTCGGTGCCACAGCTGGTGAACACGATTTCGTAAGGCTGACAGTTAAGAAAATGGGCAATGCCCTGGCGACTCTGATCCAGCGCACGAGCCGATTCTCGCCCTAATCGGTGAATACTGGAAGGGTTGCCATAGGATTCGCTGAAGTAAGGCAGCATCGCCTCCACGACT
>CAZEPA010000603.1:0-2892 GCA_964513955.1 uncultured Anaerolineae bacterium
AATGATCAAATCAATCATTAGGCCGCCCAGTCGGCAAGATGGAAGGCAGCGGGGTTGCCGTAGGCATCTTGGCCCCAGGTGCGCGCGGCGTCGGGGTGGCCACGGAGGCTTTGGCAGGAATGCGCAGCCTTTGGCCGATCTGAATTCGGTTGGGATTGCGGATGCTGTTGGCATCCATGAGCGCCCTTGACGTCACGCCAAATCGTTGCGCGATGCTCGAGACGGTGTCGCCCTATTTCACAATATAGTAGGCAGGCCCAGAACCTGCAGACGGCGAGCTTGCTTGTACCGCACTGGTATGCCATGGCAGGAGCATACCGACAATCATGACGGAGACCAACCAGGGCAGCATGCGAAATCGGGTGGACTTCATTGCAGTCCTCCTAAAGACGAACAAAAACGAGTTGAAAAGCGACGAAGCGTTTCCTCGGGGTAAGCCAAAGTGATTTGACTTTGCGGCGAACGGGGCAACCAATCCAGATCGTATTATAGCACAACGATTATGGATATCAAGTGCATGTGCATGACAGTTGCCTTACAAGGCTGCAAATGCAATTCGGGGCTTGTCGCTCGCTGCGGGCGACGAGTGGAAAGCTGACGACAAGAGAAAGAGGACTATGATCTCAATCCCATTGGCGCTGGAGCTGAAGGCCGCAGGCCTGGCCTGGACGCCGCGTCTGCACGATTTTTTTGCGATTCCAGACCGCGGTTTGGATGAACGGCTGTTTGTGATCGGAGACATCCTGGTGACCATCGAGCGTTTGCGTGGGGAACAACTCATCTCCTTCGACGGCGCCTCTGAATGGGCGCTTGATTATGTCCTGACAGGGGAAGCGGTTTGGATGCCCAGCGAGGAACAGCTACGGGAAATGGTGGAAGAGCAGTTAGCCGTCATGGCGCAGCCGGCGCTGTGCTTGAAGACGATGCCCGATGGCTATCGCGTGGCGCTGAGCTGGCTGAATGCCGACTTAACCGTTCAAACCCTGGAATTTGAAGCCTTTGGCGCCAGCGACGCCTATGCTAAAGCGCTGCTCTTCATGCTGCAAGACCGCCCCGGCTCGACATAACATCAAAACGCTGCCAAAACACGCCCCAGGTCTGGTGTATGATAGCCGCCCAGACGGCCTACGGCCGCGCGAAATTCGTCGCTGCGAATGACTGCCAGCAGGGGTTGGAGAAGCGGGCTTTCGTAGATGGTCTGCGGAATGACCAGGTCGTAACGCTCTTCCCCGAGAGGCAAGAAATCAAGATCAAGCGCACGCGCGGCCGCGGCAATGCCCAGTGCGCAGTCGGCCGCGCGGCTCTTGACGGCCGCGGCCACGGCCAGATGGGTGAACTCCTGGCGATCGTAGCCCTGAATGTGCTGCGGTTTGATGCCCTCCTGTTTCAGCCGATAATCCAACAGGACGCGCGTGCCAGAACCGCGCTGCCGATTGACGAAGACAATGTCCGACCGCGTCAAGTCCGACAGCGCAGTGATGTGTTTCGGGTTGCCTGCCGGCATGATCAGGCCTTGCGTACGCTGTACAAAGCCTAGTAAGACCACGGGAGTCTGCGGCAGCAACGCCCGAACGTAACTGACGTTGTACTCGCCGGTCGCCTCGTCCAGCAGATGCGAACCTGCCACGTGCGCTTCGCCGCGCGCAAGGGCCAGCAGTCCGCCGTAAGAGCCGACATTCGACGATGACAGGGTCAAGTGGGGATAGCGACGACGCAAGTAGTCAGCCAGCACATCCAAAGTCAAGTCATGACTGCCAATGGCAACGAGCGTGTTTTCCACCGCAACGCGTGTACGCAGCAACTCCACGGCAACCTCTGCGCCGGCCGGATAGCCTTCGCTAAAACGCGGCACGCGCACGATGCCATCTGCCTTGACAAGCGACATGATGACCCCGGCGCCGCGCGCCATCGGCGTTGCCACGAAGCGGTCGCCCACTTTGCCCACCGTGACGCGCATGAACTCGTCTTCGCCCATCGGCGAGAGCACTTTGCGCGTCAGGCTGGCGTTCAACGTGGGGCGCTGGGGCGGCAGCTGCCCCAGCCAACGTGCCAGCAGCGGTTTCACTAACAGATCAAAGGTCATGAGCGCGCTGGCAGGGTAGCCAGGGATACCGGCCAGTGCTTTGCCCTGAGCCACGCCCAAAATGACCGGATGCCCGGGACGCATCGCGATACCGTGAACCTGTACGCTGCCGATTTCGCGGAAGACGTCGGCGGTGAAATCATGCGAGCCGGCTGAGGAACCGGCATTGACCACCACCAGGTCGTGCTCGGCCAGTGCTGTCAGCACAGCCGCTTTGATCTGTTCGGGGTCATCAGGCGCAGGCGGCAGACGCGTCGCCACACCGCCCCACTCTTCCACCATGGCGGTCAACATCAGCGAATTATACTCGACGACATCGCCGGGTTTGAGACTGCTGCCCGGCAGCACCAATTCCGCGCCGGTGGGCTGAATCGCCACACGCGGCCGGCGGCGGACAAGGAGTTGCGTGTGACCGCAACCAGCTGCGGCGCCGAGGTCTTGTGGCCGCAGGACGTGGTTGGCAGGCAACACCAGCTCTCCCGTCACCATATCCTCACCCAAAGGCCGCACATGCTGCCAGGGCGCAACCGCCGCTAGAATCTCGATGGCTGCGCCCTGCGCCAGAACGTGAACATTCTCGATCATCACGACTGCATCGAAGCCGGAAGGGATGGCATGGCCTGTATCCACATAAACGGCTTGCGTCGGCGCGGCCAGGCGCAGCGGGTTGGTTTCCAGTGCGCCCAGGGTCTCAGCCGAGCGCACAGCATAGCCATCCATGGCGGCGGCGTGGTAGTGCGGCGATGACGTCAAAGCCCAGACCGGCTCGGCGGTCACGCGACCGCGCGCCTCTGCCACGGCGATCCATT
>CAZEPA010000604.1:0-2886 GCA_964513955.1 uncultured Anaerolineae bacterium
CGGCTGCAGCACCGCCATCGCAGGCCATGAGCCCGGACATGATGGCCGCGATGGAACAACGCATGCGGGCCATGCACGAGAAGATGGCCGCCGCCAAGACGCCCCAGGAGCGCCAGGCGTTGATGGCCGAACACATGAAGACCATGCAGGACGGCATGCGCATGATGGAGTCGATGCACGGCCAGATGGCATCGGGCAACCCGCCCGCCGGTATGGCTGGCATGCAGCACGACCCGCAGATGATGGAAAGGCGCATGGACATGATGGAGTCGATGATGCAGATGATGATGGATCGAATGTCCATCCCGCAAACCTCCACTCCTGGCACAAAGTGAGGAGGCCGTCATGACCCATGACCATGCATCCCATCCGCAGAGTGTGCAGACCGGCGGGTTCTGGCGCTCGCGCTATGCCATCGGCCTGCTCGTGTTCGGCGCCGTCGCCGGGTACTTCCTATGGACCGAACACCGTGCCCACCTGGCGCAATGGTGGCCCTATGCCTTCCTGCTGGCCTGCCCGCTGATGCATGTCTTCATGCACAAAGGCCATGGTGGTCATGGCGGCCACGGTGGTGGCGCCGGAGCCACTGGCCAGGGCACTGGACAAAACTCCGACAGGGGCTGAGGCCATGGAGCACACGGGATCTTCGTATGGCCTGTGGACTCTGGTGGTGCTCAACGTGGCGATCTTCGTCATGTTCGCCTTCAGCTTCTTCAAGCCGGCCAGCGCGCGCGACTGGCGCAGTTTCGGGGCGTTCACAGCGTTCATCGTGGCGCTGTTCGTGGAGATGTATGGCTTCCCGCTGACCATCTACTTCCTGTCGGGCTGGCTGGGCCAGAAGCTCCCGGGCGTGGACCTGCTGAACCACAACGCCGGTCACCTGCTGGAGCTGCTGTTCGGCTGGGGCGGTGATCCGCACCTTGGGCCATTCCACATCCTCAGCTACCTGTTCATTGGCGGTGGCTTCTGGCTGCTGGCCGCGGCTTGGCCCGTGCTCTACGAGGCCCAGCGGCAGGGGCGGCTGGCGCGCACCGGTGTTTACGCTCGGGTGCGGCATCCGCAGTACATCGCCTTCGTGCTGATCATGTTCGGCTTTCTCCTGCAATGGCCGACCTTGCTGACGCTGTTGATGTTCCCGGTGCTTGTGGTGATGTATGCCCGCCTGGCGCACAACGAGGAGCAGGAAAGCGGACGCCGTTTTGGACAGGCTTGGCAGGAGTATGCGCAGCATGTCCCGCGTTTCATTCCGCGCTGGGGCGCATGGGTTCAGCCTTGAGCGACGCATCCGATGACCAGAATGTGACCATCAGCATGAAATCAAGGAAGTTGCGATGACGTTGAAACCGCTGATCCTGGGGGCCGTAGGATTGCTGGCCTTGCTGCTGGTCGCAGGGGTGGGTTACTTTTCCCTGCGCGCCAGCAACCGGCCAGTGACGCCGCCGCCGCACAGCATGCGTCCCGATGATCCCCAGGTGCTGCGCGTCGGCGCCCGCATCTACGCGCAGCAGTGTGCGGCTTGCCATGGGGCCAAGGGCGAGGGCCAGCCCAACTGGCGTGATCGTGGATCGGATGACTTGCTTCCTGCGCCGCCGCACGATCCCAGCGGCCACACTTGGCACCATCCCGACGAGCAACTGTTCGCCATCACTAAGCAGGGACTGGCCCAATTGATCAATCAGCCCGACTACCGTACGGCGATGCCCATCTATGGTGGAGTATTGAGCGACGACGAGATCGTGGCCGTGCTGTCATGGATCAAGGCGCAATGGCCGCCAGAGATACGGCGCCGCCACGACGAAATCAATGTCCAGTACCGCCAGTCTTTGTCCCGATAGCCATCGGGGCATGGGCCAATGCGGACCGAATGCGTCCACAAGGAAAGGGACTTGACCTTGCCGCGATGGCAAGGTCAAGAATCGAGATAACTCAACAAAGGCATGGGCATGAACCAACACCTGCATCACCACGGCCATACCGCAGGCGAACAGACCCCGGCAACTTCTGCCGCGGTGCCCATGGAGGCCCCGGCGGGCACCATCTACACCTGCCCCATGCACCCGGAAGTGCAGCAGGATCATCCCGGCAATTGCCCGAAATGCGGCATGTCGCTCGAACCGGTGATTCCGCTGGATGAGGAGGACAACAGCGAACTGATCGATTTTCAGCGCCGCTTCTGGTGGACCCTGCCGCTGACCGTGGTGGTCACCATCCTGGCGATGTTCGGCCACCGCCTCGGCTGGTTCGACATGAAGACCCAGACCTGGGTCGAGCTGGTGCTGTCGCTGCCGGTGGTGTTGTGGACGGGGTGGCCATTTTTCGTCCGCTGCTGGCAGTCCATCGTCAACCGCAGCCCCAATATGTGGACGCTGATCGGCCTGGGCACCGGCGCCGCCTTTGTCTACAGCGTGGTCGCCACCCTCGCGCCCGGCGTGTTTCCAGACTCGTTCATCGCCCACGGCCGCGTCGCCGTCTATTTCGAGGCGGCGGTCGTCATCATCTCGCTGACCATGCTGGGTCAGATCATCGAATTGAAGGCGCGCTCGCAGACTTCGGCGGCCATCAAGGCTCTGCTGGGCCTGGCCCCCAAGACGGCGCGCCGCATCAATGCCGACGGCAGCGAGGAGGACGTGCCTTTGAACCATGTTCACGTCGGCGACCTGCTGCGCGTGCGGCCCGGCGAGAAAGTGCCCGTCGATGGCGTGGTGACCGAGGGCAGCAGTGCCGTCGATGAATCCATGCTCACCGGCGAGCCCGTGCCGGTGACCAAGCGCGCCGGCGACGGCCTGATTGGCGCCACGATGAACACCAGCGGCGCACTGGTGATGCGCTCGGAGAAGGTCGGCGCCGCCACCATGCTGTCGCAGATCGTGCAGATGGTGGCCAATG
>CAZEPA010000605.1:0-2871 GCA_964513955.1 uncultured Anaerolineae bacterium
GGTTCTGCCCCGCGGGCAGCACGATGGATACGGTGAATCTCACCTGCACGACCCCTGGCACGCCGGGTGGCGGAGGGAACTGACTGCCGATTCGGCATTCGCCGGTTCCGTGGATTCTGTTGCACGAAAAAGAACAGCGCCTTTCAGGGCGCTGTTCTTTTGAGTATTGGTGGTGGAGTATAGCAGAACCTTGAACCGCTTATCTTCAACGATGCCGAAACGTCCCCATAGAAGTCCGTATCGTCGTGCTTAGCAGGGACATTGGTATGGACCGCTGATGCACGCTGATTTCCCGGTCTGGCGACGAGCCTCATCGCAACTCCGCGAATGACTTGGCTTCGGGTCCGGATCTACGCCTGAATGCGTTGCCTTCAACCACAGACGGAGTCAACCATGCAGAAGATGATGATGAACGAAAACGAGCTGGCCACGCGCTGGAACATCAGTCCCAAGACCCTTCAACGCTGGCGTAGCGAGGGACGTGGGCCTCGATTCATGAAAATGTCAAAGCGCGTCGTGTATCCCATCGATGAAGTCTTCGACTTTGAATCCAAAGCGCTCCGAGCCTCAACTTGGGAGCGAGCATCCGACGTCGTTCTTCCGAGCGGCTCTACGTTGATGGACCCGCGCGAAATTTCGCATGTGACCGGACTCCCCTTGTACCTCTTTACGCAAAAGCAGATGCGAGAGGCATTGGGCATCCCGCATCGTCGGGTCCAGAAGCTCATCCGATTCGACCGCGACGAGGTCATGGCATGGGCCAAACGCTGGGTCCAGGATGCCCAAGACCAGGGCATTGATGTCAAGGCCGATCCTTCAAGCCAGAGCAGATCGTTGCTGCACGCCTTGGCATCGCTGCCCGCCTGACCGTAGCGTCCGCCCCAGCACAGCCGGTCATCCTGTTCCGTTTGATCGTCAAATGACAGCATTGAACGAAAAAACGGAACATACTCCAGCCATGCTCTCCGAGACCCATACCCAGCGCGTCCTTGATCTGGCCAACCAGAGAGGACTGCTGCGTGCCAGCGATTTGGACGCCATCGGCTCGCCCCGGGTCATCCTGACGCGCATGACGGCCGCAGGTCTGCTGGAACGGGTCGGGCGTGGTCTTTACCGTCTGCCGGGTGCGCAGGTGACGGAATTCGAGAGTCTTGCCCTTGTCGCCACCAGGGTGCCACAAGCTGTGTTCTGCCTGCTCACTGCACTCCAGTTTCACGGGCTGACCACCCAACTACCGCGTCAAGTCTGGATCGCCATGCCACGCGGCAGCCACTCACCCCGGATCGACTATCCACCGATTCGGATGGTTCAGATGGCCGGTAGCGCTCATCTGGCAGGAGTCGAGGAGCACCTGTGCAACGGGGTGAAGGTGCAGATCTATAGCCCGGCCAAGACCGTGGTCGATTGCTTCAAACATCGCAACAAGATCGGTCTGGATGTGGCGCTGGAGGCCTTGAAAGACGCCTGGAGGACGCGCAAGGCGTCTGCAGATGATCTGTGGCGCTACGCTCAGGATTGCCGCGTTGCTGCCGTGATGCGCCCCTACATGGAAGCAGTTGCCCACGACTGACGCCACGGCCGCCGAGACGGGCGGGCTTCTCTTTGGTTTAAAAATTTGGTAGGATGACGGTTGTTTTAAACCCAACCCGAGGAGGCGTCATGATTGCAGATCGCATTCGTCAAGCACGATTGGCGGCAGGCCTGACCCTGGGTGCGTTGGGCGAACAGGTGGGTGTTTCTCACACCGCCATCCAGAAGTACGAGAAGGGTCTGCTGACGCCGTCGTCGACTCAGCTGCTCAAGCTGGCCCGCGCCTGCGGCATCCGGACCGAATACTTCTTTCGCACGCATACGGTTGAACTGCTGCAGCCCGAGTTCCGCAAGCTCTCGACCTTTGGCAAGACGGCGCAGGATGCGCTGAAGATCAAGGTCGTCGAGTTGGTGGAGAAGCGCGTGGAGTTGCTCGGCGCATTTCCCGAACTGCCGTTCCCGGCTTTTGCGCCGCCCGCGAATCTGCCCGAGCACATCACCTCGCTGGATGAGATCGATGCGTTCTCGGATTCGGTCCGCAACGCTTGGCAGTTGGGGCTGAATCCGATTGCTGACCTCACCGACACCCTCGAAGGCCTTGGCTTGCTGGTCATCGTGGTCGATGAAGAGAACCCGGGCTTCTCTGGCTTGACGGCCAAGGCACGGACCGAAGATGGCCGAGAGTATCCGGTCGTGGCTGTTTCCAAGCGCTGGCCCGGTGATCGGCAGCGGTTCACGCTGGCGCATGAGTTGGGGCACCTGCTGCTCGAAGGGCGACTGGCTGACGGCATCAACGAAGAGAAAGCCTGCGACCGGTTCGCCGGTGCCTTCCTGGCTCCGCGTGTCGCGGTGTTGCAGTTGCTTGGGGCACAACGCCATGCGCTGGAATGGCAAGAGCTGTATGCGCTCAAGCACGAGTTCGGTCTGTCGATGACCGGATGGCTGCAGCGCGCCAAACAGTGTGGCGTGATCACCGAGGCCGCTCACCTTTCGATGGTGAAGCGGTTTTCGGCCAAGGGCTGGCGCAAGACCGAGCCTGGCCAGCCACTGCCGCAAGAGCATCCCCGACTGTTTGATCAGTTGGTGTACCGCGCCTTAGCCGAGCAATACATTTCCGAAGGCAAGGCGGCGGAACTGCTGGGCATCCCGATGATGCGCTTCCACAAAGAACGCCAGCTGGAGTCATCGGATGCGGTTGCTCATCAGTGATGCGAACATCTTGATCGATATGGAAGCGGGAGCGTTGATGGAGACGCTCTTCCAGCTTCCGATGCAGTTCGGCATCCCTGATCTGCTGTACTACGAAGAAATTGAACCGGGCAGCCCTGGCCTTGAAGACCT